>NZ_FMXV01000016.1:0-147629 GCF_900104425.1 Pseudomonas sp. NFACC13-1
TTGAGTTTGAACTCACTGGAGTAAGATTTACGCATAACCAAAAACACCTCAGATTTGGGCGCCATCATAGCGCCCGATTGAAGTGTCCAAAATCATTAGGCCAGTTCAGCTTGCTCGCGATGGCGTCGACTCATTCAACATTGATGGGGCAGACTGAACACTTTCACGAGCACGCTCACATCCCCTTGCGCCGCTCCGCCCGCGCCACCCGCTGCACTTCCTGGCGCACCTCTTCCAAGACTTCCTGCACGTACAAGATATGTCGGCTGGACACTTCCCGCGCTTGTTCGGCATGCCCGTCCATAATGGCTTGGTACAATTCCCGGTGCTGGCTGATCAGCATGTCGCGGGTTTCACTGCGCTGCTTGTACATGCCGCCGATGTTGGTGACGACGTTGCGCTTGAGCAGGTCGAACAAGCCGCGAATGGTATGCAGCAAGACTGCGTTATGGCTGGCCTCGGCGATCGCCAGATGGAACCGGGCATCCGCCGCCCCCTCCTCCGCCCGGCTGACCTCGTCATGGCGCGAATAACAATCCTGCAGCTCGTCGAAGGCTGCCGTCAGCCGCTCGCGATCCACATCCGTGGCCCGTTGTGCCGCGTAATACGCACAAGATGCCTCCAGGGTGTGGCGAAATTCCAGCAAGTCACGTTGCGCTTCGGGATTGCTTTCCAGCAGTTGCAGCAGCGGATCGCTGAATGTCGAGCCCAGTGACTCGACGACATAGTTACCGCCGCCCTGGCGACTGACGAGCAAGCCCTTGGCGGCCAGTTTCTGGATCGCCTCGCGCAACGAAGGACGTGACACGCCGAACTGTTCGGCCAGGGTCCGTTCGGCCGGCAGGCGCTCGCCGGACTTCAGCGTGCCCTCAAGGATCATGCCCTCAAGCCGCTCGACAATATCGTCAGACAAACGGCGCTGACGAATCTGATCAAACCCCATAACTCAATTCTCCACGATCCCGACGGCTCGCCGGGCTCTCTATTCTGGCCCATCCGGGCCGTGCCCACACCCACCAAAAACCATTTGTTCGGACGGATCAGATGCCGTCTGCACCACTTATTCGACGAAAGTTTCAGGGCGGCAAATTGACACACGACAACCAAGGCTTTTACCCTAGCCAACAGCGCTTGTAAATTGGTATTACCAATTAACCAAAACCGCTGACCAGTGCCTGACCAACAACAATTAGGGGCCCACCCATGATGCAAACCTGGCAACAGCTCTACAGCCCGCTCGGCAGCCTCGGCTTGTCCGCACTCGCGGCCGTTATTCCCATCGTATTTTTCTTCCTGGCCTTGGCGGTGTTTCGCCTCAAGGGGCACGTGGCCGGCAGCATCACCTTGGCCCTGGCGATTGCCGTGGCGATTTTTGCGTTCAACATGCCCGCGGACATGGCCTTCGCCGCCGCCGGCTATGGCTTTGCCTACGGCCTGTGGCCCATCGCCTGGATCATCGTCGCCGCGGTGTTTCTCTACAAACTGACCGTCAAGAGCGGCCAGTTCGAGGTGATTCGCAGCTCGGTGCTGTCGATTACCGATGACCAGCGCCTGCAAGTGCTGTTGATCGGTTTCTGCTTCGGCGCATTCCTGGAAGGTGCCGCCGGCTTCGGTGCACCGGTGGCGATCACCGCCGCGCTGCTGGTCGGCCTGGGCTTCAACCCCCTGTACGCCGCGGGCCTGTGCCTGATCGCCAACACGGCCCCGGTGGCGTTCGGCGCTCTGGGCATTCCGATCATCGTGGCCGGCCAGGTCACGGGGATCGATGCCTTCAAGATCGGCGCCATGACCGGTCGTCAACTGCCCCTGCTGTCGCTGTTCGTGCCGTTCTGGCTGGTGTTCATGATGGACGGCCTGCGCGGCGTGCGGGAAACCTGGCCAGCAGCCCTGGTGGCCGGCTTGAGCTTCGCCATCACCCAGTACTTCACCTCCAACTTCATCGGCCCGGAACTGCCGGACATCACCTCGGCCCTGGCCAGCCTGATTTCCCTGACCCTGTTCCTGAAAGTCTGGCAGCCCAAGCGCACCGCTGGCGCCCAGATTGCCGGCGCGACTTCCAGCGCAGCGGTCACCGCCAGTGTCGGCGGTTTCGGCCAGCCGCGCAGCACCGTGGCTTCGCCCTACAGCCTTGGGGAAATCATCAAGGCTTGGTCGCCGTTCCTGATCCTGACCGTGCTGGTGACGATCTGGACCCTCAAGCCGTTCAAGGCCATGTTCGCCGCGGGCGGCTCGATGTACGGCTGGGTGTTCAACTTCGCCATCCCACACCTGGACCAGATGGTGATCAAAGTCGCCCCCATCGTGATCAATCCCACCGCCATTCCGGCCGTGTTCAAGCTCGACCCTGTTTCCGCCACCGGCACAGCGATTTTCTTCTCCGCACTGATCTCGATGCTGGTGCTGAAGATCAACATCAAAACTGGTCTTACCACTTTTAAAGAGACGCTGTTCGAGCTGCGCTGGCCGATCCTGTCCATTGGCATGGTGCTGGCCTTCGCCTTCGTCACCAACTACTCGGGCATGTCGTCGACCATGGCCCTGGTGCTGGCCGGCACGGGCGCAGCGTTCCCGTTCTTCTCGCCATTCCTGGGTTGGCTGGGCGTGTTCCTGACCGGTTCCGATACCTCATCCAACGCACTGTTCAGCTCGTTGCAAGCCACCACCGCGCACCAGATCGGCGTCAACGACACCCTGCTCGTCGCGGCCAACACCAGCGGCGGCGTGACCGGCAAGATGATTTCGCCACAATCGATCGCGGTGGCCTGCGCGGCGACCGGGCTGGTGGGCAAGGAATCGGATCTGTTCCGTTTCACCCTCAAACACAGCCTATTCTTTGCAACGATTGTCGGTCTGATCACGCTGGCCCAGGCCTACTGGTTCACCGGCATGCTGGTTCATTGAGTCCTACACGCAATACTGGAAAAACCGACGCCGAACCGTGATTCGGCGTCTGCTATTCACAACCGGGTCTGCAAGGCTGCTGAAAGATTTCCTGGCTATATTCAGCAGCCTCAGCGGACGGATAACCGGGACCACCCGGAGACACGCCTGATGAGCGAGCTTTTTTACAACGCCGTACCGAACGCGACCCGTGTCGCCCCGCCCTTGCCCGAGCCTCGGCAGTACCCCAGCGAGAAGCCGCGTCGGGTCTACCTGTTCGGCACGTGCGTGGTGGACCTGTTCTATCCCGAAGCCGGGATGGATGCGATTCATCTGCTGGAACGCGAAGGGATCCGGGTGGACTACCCGCAAGGGCAAAGTTGCTGCGGACAACCGGCCTACACCTCGGGATACACCGAGCAGGCGCGGACGGTGGCACGGGCGCAACTGGCCCTGTTTGCCGAAGATTATCCGGTGGTGGTGCCCTCGGGGTCCTGCGCCGGCATGCTGCGCGAGCATTATGGCGAGCTGTTCAAGGACGAGCCGGAAACCCTCAAGCAGGTGCAGGCCCTGGCGGCCCGGACCTATGAATTGGCCGAGTTCCTGCTGCTGGTCTGCAAGGTGCGGTTGAACGACAGCGGCGAACCGGTGAAGGTCGCGCTGCATACGTCTTGCTCGGCACGGCGTGAGATGAATACCCACTTGCACGGCCGCGCGTTGTTGGCGCAGTTGCGTAACGTGGAGCGAGTCGAACACAGCCACGAAAGCGAGTGCTGTGGGTTTGGTGGGACGTTCAGCGTCCGCATGCCGGATATTTCCGGCGCGATGGTGGCCGACAAGACCCGGGCGCTGAAGGAATCCGGCGCACATCAGGTCGTCAGCGCCGACTGCGGCTGCTTGATGAACATCAACGGCGCGCTGGAAAAGCAGCAGGAGGCGTTGCGCGGCAAGCACCTGGCGAGCTTCCTCTGGCAGCGAACCGGAGGTGCCGCATGAGCACGCCGACGCTGATCCCGACCGTTGAAGTACCGATTGAGGCACAGGAAGATTTTCGCGCCCGAGCCCACAAGGCCCTGGATGACACGCAACTGCGAAACAACTTTCGTAGCGCGATGGATTCACTGATGACCAAGCGGGCAGCGTCCTTCAGCGATGCCCACGAACGAGAACACCTGCGGGTGCTGGGCAATGCCGTCCGCGCCCGCGCGTTATCCAAGCTGCCCGACCTGCTCGAGCGACTTGAAACCAACCTGACCCGCAACGGTGTGAACGTGCACTGGGCGGAGACGGTGGACGAAGCCAATGGCATCGTCCTCTCGATCATCCGCGCTCACGAGGCGCGGCAAGTGATCAAGGGCAAATCGATGGTCAGCGAAGAGATGGAGATGAACCATTTCCTCGAGGCTCGGGACATTGAATGCCTCGAATCCGACATGGGGGAATACATCGTCCAGCTCGACCACGAGAAGCCTTCACACATCATTATGCCGGCGATCCACAAGAATGCCGGTCAGGTCGCGTCCTTGTTCCACGACAAACTCGGCGTGGAGTACACCAAGGACGTCGACCAACTCATTCAGATCGGCCGCAAGGTATTGCGGCAGAAATTCTTCGAAGCCGACATCGGCGTCTCCGGCGTCAACTTCGCCGTCGCCGAAACCGGCACGCTGCTGCTGGTGGAAAACGAAGGCAACGGACGGATGTCCACCACCGTGCCGCCGGTGCACATCGCCGTGACCGGCATTGAAAAGGTGGTGGAGAACCTGCGCGATGTCGTGCCACTGCTCTCGCTGCTGACCCGCTCGGCCCTCGGCCAGCCCATCACGACCTACGTCAACATGATCTCCGGGCCACGCAAGGCCGATGAGCTGGACGGTCCCCAGGAAGTCCACCTGGTCCTGCTCGATAACGGTCGTAGCCAGGCGTTTGCCGACAGCGAACTGCGCCAGACGCTGAACTGCATTCGCTGCGGCGCCTGCATGAATCATTGCCCGGTCTATACCCGAATCGGCGGCCATGCCTATGGCGAGGTGTACCCGGGGCCTATCGGAAAAATCATCACACCGCACATGGTCGGCCTGGCCAAGGTGCCGGACCATCCGAGCGCGTCTTCGCTGTGCGGCGCCTGCGGTGAAGTGTGCCCGGTGAAAATCCCGATCCCCGCGCTACTGCGGCGGCTGCGGGAAGAAAACGTCAAGGCGCCGGACAGCCCTAACCAGGTGATGCGCGGCCAGGGCAGTAAATACTCGGCCAAGGAGCGCTTCATCTGGAATGCCTGGGCCTGGCTCAACAGCTCGCCGCGGCTGTACCGGCTGTTCGGGTTCCTCGCCACGCGCCTGCGCGCCCTGACACCCAAAAACGTCGGCCCATGGACCCAGAACCACAGCGCCCCCCAACCCGCCGCCCGCTCATTGCATGACCTGGCTCGCGAACACCTGAACCAGCAGGGAGACCGCCGATGAGCGCCAAGAACAATATCCTCGCCAAGCTGCGTAAAAGCCTGACGGGCGCCACGCCGGTTGCCGACAACTTCGATGTCGAACTGGTGACGCAAACCTATCGCTATGCGCCCGAGGAACGTATCCCGCAATTGCGCAAGCTGATGGAGGCGGTCCACACGGAAATCCATCTGACGTCCGAGAACGGCTGGCCGGCCCTGCTGGCGCAATTGCTGCGCGACCGTCAATTGCCGAGCCTGCTCATCGCCCCGACCACCCCACACGGGAAAAAAATCGCACAGTTCTGGGCGAACAATCCGGGCCTGCCAACCCTCAAGGCTTACGACCGCCCCATAGAGGAATGGAAAGCCGAGTTGTTCAACGACACCCCGGCCAGCCTCACCGGAACCCTCGGCGCCATCGCCGCCACCGGCAGCCTGATTCTCTGGCCGACGCGGGAAGAGCCACGACTGATGAGCCTGGTGCCACCGGTGCATTTCGCCCTGCTCAAGGCCAGCGAAATCCGCGACAACTTTTATGAAGTTCAACAGGAATTCGAATGGGCCCAAGGCATGCCCACCAATGCCCTGCTGGTGTCCGGCCCGTCGAAAACCGCCGACATCGAGCAAGTCCTGGCTTACGGCGCCCATGGTCCGAAGGATCTGGTGGTCTTGATTCTGGAGGACCAATGACCCTTCCGGCCCCTTTCCTGCGCGACGTCCAACAGCTGATCCCACAGACGCGACGTTTCGACGATCCCTTGTCGACCTTGGCCTTCGGCACCGACGCCAGTTTCTATCGGCTGATTCCGAAACTGGTGGTACGCGTCGAGTCCGAAGATGAAGTGATTGCCCTGCTGAAACTCGCCCAACGGGACCAGGTCCCGGTCACGTTCCGCGCCGCCGGCACCAGCCTGTCCGGCCAAGCCATCAGCGACTCGGTACTGATTGTGCTGGGGGATAACTGGAACGGTCGCGAGATTCGCGAGCAAGGCACGCAGATTCGTTTGCAGCCCGGCGTGATCGGCGCCCAGGCCAACGCCTGGCTGGCCCCGTTCGGGCGCAAGATCGGCCCTGACCCGGCGTCGATCAACGCCTGCAAGATCGGCGGCATCGTCGCCAACAACGCCAGCGGCATGTGCTGCGGCACCGCGCAGAACACCTATCACACCCTGGCCGGCATCCGCCTGGTACTGGCCGATGGCACACGCCTGGACACAGAAGACGACAACAGCGTGGCGGCTTTTCGTACAAGCCATGGCGAACTGCTGGAACGCCTCGCCACCCTCGGTCGCGAAACCCGCGCCAACACCGAATTGGCCGCCCGAATTCGCCACAAATACCGTCTGAAAAATACCACCGGCCTGTCACTCAATGCCCTGGTGGATTTCGACGAGCCTGTGGATATCTTGAGCCACCTGTTGGTGGGCTCCGAAGGCACCCTCGGCTTCATCAGTGCAGTGACCTACAACACCGTCATCGACCATCCGAACAAGGCTTCGGCGCTGATCGTATTCCCAGATGTGGAAACCTGCTGCAACGCCGTCACCGTGCTGAAAAGCCAACCGGTATCGGCCGTGGAACTGCTGGACCGCCGCAGCCTGCGCTCGGTGCAGGACAAACCGGGCATGCCGGATTTCGTACAACATCTGTCGATTAATGCCTGCGCCTTGCTGATCGAATCCCGCGCGGCTTCATCGTCGTTACTACAAGAGCAGTTGACCCGGATCATGACCTCCCTGGCCGGCTTCCCGGTGGAAAAACAGGTCGACTTTACCGAAGACCCACGGGAAAACGCCCGCCTCTGGGCGATCCGCAAAGACACCTTTCCAGCCGTGGGGGCGGTACGCAAAACCGGGACCACGGTGATCATCGAAGACGTGACCTTTCCGGTGGAGCAACTGGCCCTCGGCGTGAACCGCCTGATCGAGTTGTTCGACAAACATCACTACGACGAAGCGATCCTTTTCGGACACGCGTTGGAAGGCAATCTGCACTTCGTCTTCACCCAGGGCTTCAACAGCGCCGAAGAAGTCGCACGCTACCAGGCGTTCATGGATGACGTGGCGCACTTGGTGGCAGTGGAGTTCGGCGGCTCGCTGAAAGCCGAGCACGGCACCGGGCGCAACATGGCGCCGTTCGTCGAGCTGGAATGGGGCAGCGATGCCTACCAGTTGATGTGGCAGCTCAAGCGACTGCTCGACCCCAATGGCATCCTCAACCCGGACGTGGTGCTCAGCGAAGATCCGCAGATCCACCTCAAACACCTCAAACCGCTGCCAGCCGCCGATGAAATCGTGGACAAGTGCATCGAATGCGGCTTCTGCGAGCCGGTGTGCCCGTCCAAAGACCTGACCTTGAGCCCGCGCCAACGCATCGTCATCTGGCGGGATATCCAAGCGAAAAAACGCGCCGGCACGGACACCACCGAACTGGAGCGTGCCTACCAATACCAGGGCATCGACACCTGCGCCGCCACCGGCCTGTGTGCGCAACGTTGCCCGGTAGGCATCAATACCGGCGAGCTGGTGAAAAAACTGCGCAGCCGTGACGCGACGAAGACGAAAACCGCTAACTGGATTGAAGGAAATTTCGCCACTACGCTGCAAGGCGCACGCTTCGCCCTGCACGTCGCCAACGGTGCGCGCATGCTGCTAGGTGCCCCCCGCCTGGCGAAACTGTCGGCTTCGTTGACGCGACTGTCCAAAGGCCAGGTCCCACAGTGGACCAACGCCATGCCCCAGCCGGAAAAGGCCATCCGTTTCAGCCCTACCGTGTCGGACGAACGCCCGCGCGTGGTGTACCTGGCGGCTTGCGTATCGCGGGTCATGGGCCCGGCGGCCGACGATAAAGAGCAGATGTCGCTGTATGAAAAGACCCAACGGCTGCTGGAAAAAGCCGGCTACCAAGTCGTCTTTCCCGACAACGTGGACAGCCTTTGCTGCGGCCAGCCTTTCGCGTCCAAAGGCTACGCCGAACAAGCCGAGCACAAACGCCAGGAACTGATCGGCGCACTGCTGCATGCCAGTCGCGGCGGGCTCGACCCCATCTACTGCGACACCAGCCCCTGCACGCTGCGGTTGGTCCAGGATCTTGGTGACGTGCGCCTGGACCTGTATGACCCGGTGCGCTTCATCCGTACCCATTTGATGGAGCGTCTCGACTTCATCCCCCAGGAGGCGCCCATCGCCGTACACGTCACCTGCAGCACGCAGCACCTCGGCGAAAGCCAGGCGCTGATCGACCTGGCGCGCAAATGCAGCAAAAATGTGGTCATCCCCGAAGGCATCCATTGCTGCGGTTTCGCCGGCGACAAGGGCTTCACCACACCCGAGCTGAACGCCCACTCGCTGCGCTCGTTGAAGGACGCGGTACAGCATTGCAGCGAAGGGATTTCCACCAGCCGCACCTGTGAGATTGGTCTTACGCAACACGGTGCAATCGACTACCACGGGCTGGTCTACCTGGTGGATCGAGTGACCCAGGCCAGGGTGACCTGAAGAAAAATAGAACCCTGGCGAACGACCGCAGTCCACAGAACAAGCCCCGAAGTCGGGGCTTTTCCTCCATTCGGTTGTCCGTCCTGACGGCCAGCGAAGTCTGGATCCTCAGTTCAAGGAGATACTTATGAAGCGTTCTGCACTGTTAGGTCTGTTCGTTACTGCCTCGATGATGGCCTCCACTTCGTTCGCCGCCGACAAGCCGGACGACCTGTGTGAAGCCAATATCAAAACCATTGAAAATGCCCAAACGCAGTACCAGTCATCGGCCGACCTCAATGCCCGTGTGACGGCCAGCGTGACAAAGGCAAAGGCACTCAAGGCAGAAGGCAAAATTGACGACTGCGTTGCTGAAACCCAGCAAACCATCCTGGAAATCAGAAAGACGTCCGACGGCACCAACAAGTGACCGATAAGCAGGCCAACCTGCGGGTTGGCCTTGCCGGCAGATTGGCGTACACTCTGCACATGCCTGCCGCTCCCACAGACTCATGGAGCGACAGGTTCGGGGCCGTTTAGGATTCGACGCCGGTTGCGAAACTTTAGGTGCATGCCGAGTTGGTAACAGAACTCGTAAATCCACTGTTGCAACTTCTATAGTTGCCAATGACGAAAACTACGGCCAGGAATTCGCTATCGCTGCGTAAGCAGCCTTAGATCCTGAGCTTCTGGTACCTTCGGGTCCAGCAATCATTAGGGGATGTCCGTAAACCCAAAGTGATTGTCATATAGAACGGAATCGCCGTGCAGTACGTTGTGGACGAAGCGGCTAAAACTTACACAACTCGCCCAAAGCACCCTGCCCGTCGGGTCGCTGAGGGTTAACTTAATAGACACGGCTACGCATGTAGTACCGACAGCGGAGTACTGGCGGACGGGGGTTCAAATCCCCCCGGCTCCACCATTTCATCATCTAAAGACGTCCACGGACGTCTTTTTTTGTGCCTGAAACCCAGTAAATACGGGGCTTTCAGCGCCATCGAGCTCCATAGCCCTTCACGCAGATCCATTTTGAAATGTATTCCAAGGCGTATTCCAAGCCAGTGGCTGGTAAATTTTGGAATACACAAACAGCGTTGGAGTACCCATGGGCGCCCAAGCCACACGCCTTTCAGACCTGAAAATCAGAGCCGCCAAACCCAAAGCCAAGGACTACATACTGACCGACGGCAACGGCCTCCAGCTGCGAGTCCGAACCAATGGTTCAAGGCTATGGAATTTCAACTACGTCCATCCCGTGACGAAAAAACGGATCAACATGGGACTGGGTACATTCCCTGAGCTCAGCCTGGCTCAAGCGCGAAAACGCACCGTTGAGGCCAGGGAATTGGTCGCCCAGGGACTGGACCCGAAAGAGCAGCGCGATGCCGATCGCCAAGCGAAAAAGGCCGCGACAGAGCACACCTTTCAAAACGTCGCGACGGCCTGGTTTGAGCTAAAGAAAGATTCCGTAACAACCGCCTACGCTGAAGACATTTGGCGCTCGCTCACACTGCACATCTTCCCGGATCTACATGCGACCCCAATTTCCGAAATCAGCGCTCCCCAGGTCATCAAGTTGCTTAAGCCACTTGAGACCAAAGGCAGCTTGGAGACGGTCAAGCGCCTGACCCAACGCCTCAACGAAATCATGACTTACGGGGTGAACTACGGACTCATTCATGCCAACCCCCTGAGCGGAATTCGATCAGTCTTCAAAAAACCAAAGAAAAAAAACATGCCGGCACTGCCCCCCGATGAGCTCAATGAACTCATGGTGGCGATTGCCAACGCCAGCATCAAAAGAACCACCCGGTGCCTCATCGAGTGGCAACTCCACACAATGACTCGGCCAGCAGAAGCTGCGACCACCCGATGGGCTGACATCGACTTCAAGAAGAAGATCTGGACGATTCCACCGGAGCGCATGAAGAAACGTCGCGCACACATCATCCCGCTCACGGAGCAAGCTTTGGCACTCCTGGAAGCCATCAAGCCCTACAGCGGACACCGGGAGTACGTGTTTCCCGCCGACCGTAATCCTCGCACCCATTGCAACAGCCAGACCGCCAACATGGCGCTGAAACGCATGGGCTTTGAGGGGCGACTCGTAAGCCACGGAATGCGCTCCATGGCGAGCACCATCCTCAATGAAAAGGGTTGGGACCCAGAACTGATCGAAGTTGCGCTTGCCCACGTCGATAAGGACGAGGTACGTAGCGCCTATAACCGAGCGGACTACATTGAGCGCAGACGGCCGATGATGCAGTGGTGGAGTGAGCACATCCAGGGAGCGGCTACCGGCAATCTCTCAGTATCAGCAACCATCGAAAGCAGTGATCGGAAAGTCGTCGCCATACGCTGATGAAGGACTGTCATCGGCGATATGGAACAGCGATAAATCCGGTGGTGATGCAAATCGTATTGTCGAGTTACACGAAGGTTGATCCGCGATGAGATGCAGAGGAACGGGCCGTCGTGGCCCATACCTCGGAGTCATCTCATGGCAGACCTACGCACTCACCAGAACTCACAAGACCAAGATGCTCTGAGCGCTACCTTGACGGCGCTCATGCTCGATCAGCGCCTTACCCCGTTGGAGCGCAATGGCTGGCAGGTCCTGCGCATGCTTCGCACCGCTGATGGCCTCAGTCCGCTCGTGAACATGGGGCAACTGCGCCGCTATCTCACGTGTACTCCCTGTGGGCGGCGAGCTGGCGCTGCCACGGCTTGGCGCGCTTTAGCGGTACTGCGGCTTACAGGATGGATCAGCTTCGTAAGGCAACATTGCGATCTCCTGACTGGCAATGTTCAAAGCGTGCTGTATCGAGTCAACGAGCGCGCCCTAAGCTTCCATGAAGCTTGTGCTCTCGACGACAGCCTGGAGGAGCTTATGGCTACCTGCATCAGCCATGAAAACAAACAAATCAAGCATCTTGCCGAGCACGTTCTGGCGACTTCTGAGCAGATGCCTGAACATCCCCCCATTGCCAGTCGGGAGCAACGGAACAAAGACGATGAACCACCGCCCTCCGCGCCTTCGCGAAAGCGTTCTAGGGTCAATCGAACATCCACACCCACTGCTTCCGCAAACAGATCGACCGTTACACAGCAGACCAAACAGACCCGCCAGATACCTCAAGAGCAACACCGTACGTATAAGACGTATTTATACAAAGAAGAACGTACGTACCGCGCGCATACGCGTGAGGAAAGCGATTCATCGTCACTCCCCCTGGCCTTGCCGCCATGCCTGGTCAGCGCCAAAGCAGACCAGCAACGAGACGTGCTAGCGGCCTTGAAACGGTTGCCGTCACACCATCGCCAGGACGTGCTGGACGAACTACAGGCACGCAGCCAAAGCGGCACAGTACGCAATGTCGTCGCCTATTTCTTCGCCCTAGCGAAGCGTGTGTTGGCCGGCGAGTTTCACTTGTGGGCCGGCCGCAAAAAACAGAATCAAGCTGGCGAGCCAGTTGCAATGCCGCCCGCACCCCGCGTTCGCACAGAAGCGCTCAAGAAGCCACCAGAGCGCTCGGCATGGCGCGAAATTGGCCGGCCACACATTGCCAACATGCGAGAAATCCTGGCCGGTCCTAGGGGGGCTGGAGACTTGGCGGCACAGGTGATGAAAGACAAAGGGTGGCAGGCGTGCCCTGCATAGGGCGGACGTTCAACGCCTGTAAACTCATGAATGTCCGGTGCTATTACCCAACATCTGGTAACACTCGATAGCCGGTTTGTGAATTGACAGAAAATGTCCGTGGGAGCACTTTCACGAGTGCATACCAGCCGTCAGGATCATCAAGACGGCGCTGCGGTTTTCCGCAGGATCCGCCCAATGACCGCATCGCTTCCGGCAGCGCGGACAGTCGACTTGAGTGTCGAAGGAAGCAAGCTATCCCATCCCACCCACGACGGGCCTCCCCGTCCTGGGGCAGGCCTTTCTTTGTTTTTGGAGGCCTTAATGAAAAATCGACTGGCAATGTATAGAGCCCTAAAGGCTATCAACGTGCCTGAGCCGAAAATCGAAGCAGTTATCCAAGCCATGGACTCTGATGTGCATTTATCTTCTGCAGGTAAATCCGATCCCGACATAGCGCAATTTCGGGCAGAGCTATCCCGGGTGGAGGTAAGCCTCCTTATGAATATTGGCGTGATGCTCTTCGTCGCGATGGCGATTCTCTTCGCCGCGGTCGCGTTTATTCGCTAACGAGACCGCCTTTTCCGTTGGTAACAGGAGCCACCTGTTCTAGGACAGGTGGTTTTTTCTTGTACGCAAGTCACTTGGATGCACAGGCCGTAAAGACATTTGACCAAGGGCATCTATCGGCCAAGAGCTGACTGTGCGTGCGTGCGAGCTACCGCTGGCGCAAAGTCATCGTCAAATCAGGGTATGTCGGCCTTTCAGGATGTCGCCTTATGGAACCGCTCGATCACGTTGGCGCGCCTTGTATGGCCACGAACGATGGTCGGTGCTACGGCGTAAACGTCATTGTTACATTAATTGTCGGACACTCGGTTCGATTCACCCGAAAACAAATGATATCATTGAGCCACTTCCAGGGAGGTCAGGTCCAATGCTCAAAGCTTGTTTCCTTGCAGCGTTTCTTATCGGCGCTATCGCGGGGTTTACCCATCTGCTACGCGAAAAAAATGGCAGCGATATTCGGGTGGTGTGGTATTTGTCTTCACTGACCGCAATGATCTCGTTTGGTGTGGCCTGGATAGCGATTGGTGCAGGAGCTATTAAAGATGGTCAATTCGTCGGCGAATATGGCGATTTGCTCAATAGTTTCATCGGTTTCATGCTTGACCTTGAAAAAGATTTCCTGATTGTGACAGGCATTGCCAGTTTGATCATGGTTCCTCAGTGCGCGTGTTACATCCTCAGCGGGCTGTCAGGTAATGCGAAATCCCCAATGCTGATGAATGCAAGTTTGTCCTTTTTAGTCTGGGGGTTCATCAAATCGCTGGTCGTTTGCGCCTCGATTCTCGTTTCCTTAGGGGTTTTGTATCTGTTTGGTTATCTACCGGGGTCGGGTCATACCAGCTTTTTCGTCGTAACCGGGCTGTACTTTCTATTGCTGGCATTCGGCATCATTTCTCTATATCGCGAAGGCGAGCAGCTTGCTCGCTACGTGGGGAAGCATGTTCCTTGTCTGAAAACCATGCATATATGGTTTACGCGTAAAGAGAAAGAATCAGGCCCGGAAGAAAGGGCTGATGAAGTTGATTTATTGGAGCTGTCCCAATCACTATTAATTGTAACCTCCGAAATCCACCGGGCTGCGCGCAAACACGAGGCACGGAATTCCCCAAGTACCGACGGCTCACCCACATAATGGGTGATGGCTAGGAATCAACAGGTAGCCGATGAGGCGCACCGGTTGAAACTTGGCTCTCGGTGATGGGGGTGAAGCTTCGATGGTTCAATTTGACACATTACCCCAAAGCGTCTGCGAGTGATCGCTTCTGGCCGAGGCTGTGTAAAAACGTTTTCGAGCGCGACAAGTACTCAGAACCGAATTGAAATCGCGCATCTGCGTGAGATCTACATCTGCTGACGTGCCGATAAATTCCAGATGTAACGTAGACGCACGTACTTCAATTTTGACGAGGCGTTTTTACACACTCTGCGCCGAAAGCCGCCGGTCTTGAACGGCGGCAGGCGACCAAAAGCGGACTAGCCCGCATTGGTTTACAAACTGCCGCTGACGCTTGAGGGTATCCACAAAACTAGGGGCGATTCAGCCCCTAGTTAGCGGAAGAATCTCTTGCAGGTTCGCCCCGCAACCAAGCCAGAAGCTATTGCCTGACGAACCTACGATGGCGAATAAGTGCGAGCTCGGTAGTACCTTTGTCAGCTTATTCCACTCCACATAGTCTTTGGATGAGGGAGTGGGGATGCTCTGCGGGTGCGTATGCCAATCTCCCACATAGTCGACAGTACCTCCGCTACTTGCCCAAGCATGATGTGCAGCTTTTTGATGGCCAGTATCCAGGCGGTCGAAGCTAAGTCTTGCTCTCTTGTCGTTCGAGAGGGGACCGGTTGCCGAGATTACGTGAATATGGCCGCCGGCTCTGTGGCCCAAAAAGATGCCTCCAGCCTCAGTCGTGTTGGATTTTGTCTGGGCATGCGAGAAGAGAAAGTCCCACACATGCCCTTCGATCAGAACGTACCGTCCGGAACCGTCTGGCCAAGAAAATATTATTTCGTTGCGCATGCGGGACAGCCACCTAGCGGCCTGATGTTCTGGTTTTTAACCTTAAAGACATCGGCTGTCTCGACCGATCTTGTTCTGAAGCGGGGGCTTGGGTCATCTGACCTCAACCAGTCGACAATCAGGTCTGTCGCTAACGCTACAGCAGAAATTGGGGCGGACACGGCGTACGGTGTGTAGTGTTGGCAGGCTCTGTATGACTTCTCAGGATCTTCTTTGAGCACACGGAATCGTTCCTGCATATGGCTTTCCTCACCGTTAGATCGCAGGCATCTGAAGCAACCAAACTCCTGGCTATCAGTCCATAAAGCTTGAACGGTTTCTCCATTGCCTTTGATCCAGGCATGGAGGATCGGTGGAAAGCTGTGTTCTGCGTTGATTTGGGCTTCGTTCAGCATCTCGGCAACAGGTTCCTCGCCTGTCGCGTTCACGACTAGGTCAAAGTCCTTCAGGGAGTTTGGCGAGCGCATGTCGAAATTATGAGCCTCGATATTGACGCCTGGTAGCTGCAGATGAGCCTCATCTTTCAAGGCCTCCGCCTTGCTTTTGAAAAGATATTTAAAGCCGAGCGCATGCCTGCCTAGGTTTTCAGGCATGAGAATCTGCGGGTCGAACAGCTCTAGCTTGCCTTCTCCGTGGCCGGCTCCTAGGCGTATGAGTGCCTGGGCCAAGTAGCCGCCTATGGCGCCGCAGCCAATCAATGCCACCTTTCGCCCGGACAAAGCTGCCCCTAGTGATGACGTCAGGTTTCTTGAACCGATGAAGCTATGACTGAGATCCTGTACTCGCAGCCTACTGATCTTTTCAGCTCCGCCATACGTGAGCAGAAACTGAAGTAGTGCTTGTCCTCGGTACTTGCCTCCACGCGAAAGGGCGAGCCTTTTGCGGATCGTCGAGTCGATGGAGAATCTGAATCCCACCCAGCCGGCTGGGCAGTTAATCAAGAAGTAAGCGAATCCGATGTCTAAGAACTTCTTGTCGGTCTCGATGGCTGCTTGGCAACTTTTGTAAAGAGATCGGTCCCATTCCTTCAGCCACCGGAGTGTTTGTTTGATTGTCCAGGGGAGAGCATCCGTGACCGGCGGTTGAGCAACGCTTCGAAAGATCCAGCAGTGAGACTTGGTTTCTTCGTCGGCCTGCTCTCCCCACGCCGAAGCCATCTTGGAGGTGGAGTCGGCGTCAGTGGAGATGACCCTTCGGAGCCGTTCCCCAGGTACAAAGGAGTAAACCGATGCTGATCGGGCCGCGGCTGACATGTTGCCCACACCCACATGTACGACTGTGCCCTTGCTTGGAGTCGTCCAGTACGCCTGGAACTCTGCTTGGAAGTCACTGAGGTTTCTTGCAGGGTTAGCAATGAGGTCGTTGAGCAGCCCGGTGGCTTGATTTAGGCAACGCAGAATGGAGCTAGCGGGGTTGTAACGATCGAGGATGACTTCCCCTTCGGCCATGTAGCAGAACGAGCCATCGGTCACATGATGGGCCATCCGTTTTGGCAAGAAGTGCGGCTGCCCCAAGATACGGATCTTGGGGTAGTCGATGAAGTCCCAGTCTGAAAGGCTCAACTCAATGCTGACCTCACCTGCATTGCAGGCAAGGTCCCCGACAAAGCGCCGGCAACCGCCCTTGATGGGCAATGCACGAAAGTTCAGGTCGTGCATTAAACGGAGGACATCCCCAACTCGTTTGGCGTCCATGTCAGCCTGCCGAAGTGTTAGGAACGTAGGGGGTCGCGACGATGGCCGGTGTGGCACTGCGTACGATGTTTGCCGGCGCCTCCTCTTGAATCAACTCAGGGGAGAAGGGAATGCGATCGCCGAGCACCGCGCGTAGTGAATGAAGTGCGTTCGAACCTTGATGAGAGGAGGTACTTCTTGAGCTACGTAGGCTTGTTACAAGGCGATCAGCAGCACTCCCGGCTTCGATACGTTTGTCATGCTTGAGCCTGTTGAAGTCTTCTGCACTCTCATCTATGCCATGCTCATAGATATCACCGCGCACCGCTTGGGCAACCACCGCAGCGGCCTGTTCCAGGGCAATGTCGTCGCGACCTTTTTTGCCTTCGAAGCCCTGGGCGATGGCAATCATCAACGAGACAGAGGTGGGGCCGCCATTCTTCCAGTTGAAGTCCCTCCACGCTTTCACATAGCGGCAGACCCGGAGGAATTGCTCTCCCAGCTCGCCGAACCGCACGATCTGATCACGGAACCACTTGGCAACGCTTTCAGGGTCTGAAGCGATCCACTTCCCGGTTCTCGATGCCATCATGATTTGATCAAGGTCATCCCAAGTTTGGGCATTGGCATAGACTGAGTCCATCGACTCCATCGATTCCCACATCATGCCGAAGCTAGCAGAGTTCACCGCCCTGGCTTCTGCCTTCAGCATGGCAGTCTTCTCTACTACCTTCTCAAAATCCGCGGCCGGGGCTGCGTACAGAGGGATGTCGATGTGTGCCCAACTTGCAACATCGATGCGAATGCAGGTGTCTTTCGCATCGTCCCCCGTGACAAGCGTCCACCCCTCCTGAAGACATAGTATCTGTAGCAGCGATTCGACCAAGTCAAAGTAAGCCTTTGCCATCTCTGCCGGCGGGCCGTTCTCCTGCCAGACATCTACCGGGAGGTACACCCCGTAGTCGAGATCCATTTCTTGGTCGAGCGTGTGTGCAGGTTGGATGCACGTGCTATAGGCCCAAGAGCCTTGCGTGCGAAAGCGGGGCTTCACCTGTTTTTGCATACCCAGCACGTGGACGGTGGCCGCCGCAATGGCAGGCTTTAAATAGTCTTTAATTTTCGTTCTGCAGTACCGCAGAAAGGCCCGTTGCTCATCGTTCGGAAGGAGTGCGCCGTGCAGATGCTCAGTACCCGCAATGGAGGAGTAGAAGATCTTGGTGAGATTAAGCATGGCATTCCTCCTGAGATTGAGAATGTGCGCCGTAAAAGAACTTCGGTCTTGCCGCTTTGTGAGCAAACAAGCTCATGAATTTGGGGTCGCCTAGGCAGCTCTTGGCTTTCTCCAGTCCAGCCCCACGTAGCACCTCCTGTGCATTCTTGTCGGCCTTATCCAATGCGACGGCTTTTGAGCGATCGTCTGTCAGATCCTCATCAACGTGGATGTACCGGCCTTCTAGCCTGTGCATCAGCATGAAATCGCACAGAGACTCCTGAACCGAGATCGACAGGCCGAAGAGGCGCTGAGCAGCCTTGAATGGGTTGCCTCCGCCCCAGTCGACCGCGCCGCCATTACGGTTATTTTTAGGGTTCACAGTGAACTTGGAGGACATCGTGCCAATAGAAAGAAGCTTCAACTGGGAAACGTCTGCCCCAAGAAACGTTTCGGCCTCATGGACAGCTAGCAGGCCTGGGGCGTTTGCGAAGAGACCTCCGTCGACGTACTGGTTGTGTTGAAAGAAATGGCGCGGGAAATAGGTGGGAGCAGAACTGGTGGCTAGCCCGATGTCTACCATCTTGTGGAGATGGTCGCGGCGGAAATTCTCGTTGTGAGGTGTCTTGAATAAGACGGGCTTGCCCGTTGAGTAGTTGATTGTGGGAATGATGACGGGATGCAGGGCATCACCCAGCAGCCGCCCCCCCAGCATGTCTTCAGCTGAGATGACCTTCTTCAGTTCCTCGCTACTGAAGGACGACTTGAAAATGGGCATGCGGGTTCTGGGTTTGAAGATATCCCGACCTTTCTTCACAAACATCTCCACCAAATTGCTGGCGGGAATTTCGTTGGCAATCGCTAGGGCCAGAATTCCACCGATAGAGGTACCTGCAATGAGGTCGAAATGCCGAGCTATGGGGCCGCCCAGCTCACGCTCAATCTCAGCCAAGATCGTTGCGGTATAGAGTCCCCGGTATCCACCGCCGGATAGCGCGAGAATTTGAAAGCTTTCACGAGACATGAACAATTCCTTCTGGTGACGATCAGAGTCATGGGAAGGAATCTACGCAAGCAACCGTGAGGAAAAAACGCGGTTAGCGGATGGCTTTGATCATGAAAGTGAGGCGTCTCATCGACAGCGCGGTAAACGCTGCGAAGTGTGATGAAAAGCAGGTGAACGTGAGGATTCTCTCATGCGGAGACTCTTGCGCTAGGGCCTGCAAAGGCAAACCATATCGGTATTAGAGTGAGGATAGGTCTATGTACAAGATTGCCGTTATCGAAGATGTTCAAGAAGTTAACAATTCTCTGGCGGGATATTGCAGGCAGCTAGCTGAAAATGTGGAAGTTGATCAGTTCCTAGATCGGGAATCAGCTGAAGAAGCTATCGTAAAAAACAATTACTCTCTGATTGTGCTGGATATTGAGCTGGCTCCAGATAGAAATGCAGGTTTCGGCATAGTTAAGGTCAATAGTAAGAATTTCAATAGTCCTGTCATTGTCGTTTCGGGATTAGATCATTTGGTTTACAAATCAATAATGCTGGAGCTGGATGTTTGGGACTACTTGGTCAAACCAGTTACTGAACCTGTAGAGTTTATTGATTCAGCGCTGCGCGTTTTGCATAGAGCATCTAAGACCAGGCAGGAGTCAAATGATGTTTCTGCGGATTTCTACATAAACCAGGAGACTGGCAAGGCTTACTATAAGAAAAAGGCGCTAAATATACCTCATACAGCAAAAATGATTCTTCAAAAAATATATAGCGCTCAGGGTGCGGTCGTGGCTTATGATGATATGTATTGCTTTGTTAAGAGCGGCCGTAATCCTCAAGGACTGCAGCAGCACTTCCGAACTATACGAGTAGCCTTGCAGGAGGTGGACGCGGACGGGAATATAGATGTGGTGCGAATGAAGGGCGCAAGATGGCAGGAGTAGTTATTGATCTTACAAGACTTCGACTTAATCTTGCCAAAGCTAAAATTCGCATATCTATCTATGGAGCTGTTTTTCTCATTTTTGTCGTGGTCTCGGTAGGTACTAAGTTTGCATTGGACTTAAGCTTCAACTCTATCGCCTCTCAGTATGAAGCACATATCGTCAGGACTATCGAGCGAATTGCGTACGAGTACGATTCGCTTGATGGGCGTATTTCCCTTTTGAATATCAGCGCCCCTTCCGCTGGTGCGCAAGGGATACCTCCGTATGTTCTGCCCATCGAATACGTGTCTGTGACGCCTGGCCATGCGGATGAGCTTAAGGCGCTTCCAAGCTGTAGCTACTCTCTCGACTCATCCAGTAGAAATCGAGTCTGTGTCGGTGTGCTGAATAATAAGGAGCCAGGTGCAATAGCCTATATCCGCGGTTCATTCTCCACGAGCGATACGCTGGTATCGCCGAGATATGTGGATAATCCAGAAACTGGTCATAGATTTGTTGTGTCCATTAGTTCGCGGGGAAGGAGGGACGACTACACCATAACCTTCGATCCCTTGTTGAGAAACCTGAAGGCACCAGTACCCTACCTCTCCGAGGCTTGGAGCCTCACGGGCTTCAAGACTGGAAAGTCCAAGAACTTAGCATATGCCAGGGAGCCCGAAATTAGAGGCCGAGTACTCAAGAGCGAACGCTCGGGCGACTCTTCGGGCGATTACGAATTTATTTTTCAGATCCCGTTGCCTTCGCTCTTGGATGATGCATATCTCGCGAACAAAGACTCAAGTCGTCCCTGGCCGCCCGGGGATATCTATGAGACGAGAGTAACGGTCTCCTTGCATAGACCTGGCGCAGGGGCGAAAGAAAAGATATTTGACTCAACCAAATTTAATTCTGATCCAATATTCTCCCTTGATAATGCGCGCCGATACTTGTCGCGGGGAGAACAGTTGTCTTTTCAATCTAAGAGCGGTAAAGCGTACTTTGTCCATCCTGCTGCCACTGGCTATGCGGAGTCGGAAAAGGGAATGTTCCAAGAGTTCTATGCCAAGGTTACTAACTGGATTATTAACTTTCTGGTTTCCTCTCCGGTAGTCACCAAGGAGTCAGTCATTGATGGTGGGGCAACTGTCAGCATACAAGGGGATGCATCGAGTGTGCTGACGGGGTGGAGAGAGGCCGCTGGTGCCAGTATTGCTTTCGCTTTCGTACTATTTGCGCTCTTGATAGCTGTTTTGGTCTATCTACAAATTTTTATTCTGTCACCACTATACAAGGTCAGAAAGAATACGCTTTTTATGCGAGAAAAATTTAGCGAAAAAGACCGCAGAGATCCGCCTTACTCCATAAACTCAAGCAAAAGTGAGATTGGTGTTCTTTGGGAGAATATCCAGGAACTTCATCAAGCTCTAACGTCAGCGAATGAAGTCACGACGGAAAAGGCGAATAGAGAGAGGGAGCTTATGCTGTCGCTTGGACACGAGATCCGGTCGCCGCTGCAGAGCCTCATATCGAGGCATCCCGATGCGAGGGATGCCGACCGGAGGGATATAGACCGGATTTCGTTTGCGTTGGAAACTCTCTCCGGAGCTTATGCTGAGAGCGATGTTGGGGACGCTGGGCTCAAACGTCATCCGAAAGATATTTTTGCAAGCTTACCTGCAAATACCACTAGCGAGAACATCACAGAGTATCTAGTGAATGCCGCTGAGTCTCATCATATAGGAGAGATTGTATATGATGGTTCTGATGATCCGGTCTATGCCCAGGCAAATGGGGATATGCTGGAGTCGGTGTTAGATGCTGTTATAAATAATGCCAATGATTT
This sequence comes from Pseudomonas sp. NFACC13-1, assembly GCF_900104425.1. Lineage (NCBI taxonomy): Bacteria > Pseudomonadati > Pseudomonadota > Gammaproteobacteria > Pseudomonadales > Pseudomonadaceae > Pseudomonas > Pseudomonas sp. NFACC13-1. The sequence continues at coordinate 21,673 of NZ_FMXV01000016.1, forward strand.
TAGAGTTCCAGGTACGCCTATTGTGCTCTCTGTCGGTGTGGAGAATGCGCACGTCTCAATCACGGTGGCCAATCAAGGCCCCCCTATACCAGAAAATAAATTAGAGGAAATATTCAATTATGGTGTTTCCCTAAGAGCAGGCCCGGGGAATAACTTGGGGCAGGGGCTTAACATGGTGCGCAGCTATGTAGTGAGCATGCAGGGTAAGGTCTCGGCTTTAAACGTCGAAAATGGGGTTGAGTTCAGAATTCGCCTCCTGAAAGCCTGAGGCAGACTGGGGTGTTGTGGTCAACGACAACTGGACTGAATCGTCCCTAATTTCGTAGACATATCCGAGCGGCTGCTTCTGGCCGAGAGTGTGTAAAAACGTTTTTGAGCGCGACAGGCACTCAAAACTGGACTGGAAATCTCGCTTCTACGCGAAATCCACATTTGCTGACGTGCCGATAAATTTCAGATCTAACGTAGACGCGCGCACTTCAATTTTGGCGAAGCGTTTTTACACACTCTGGGCCGATTTCTGCCTGTTGCGAAGGGCAGCCTCTGGCCGTGAGCCACCACCCTCGAAGGGCCGCTATGGGCCCCAACTACCCCGTTGTGACTGCTAGTTATCGTCCGCCCCAGAGCTTCGACAGAAAGCTCTCGGTCAACCTGGATATCAACATCGTCGACTTGCTCGCGCGATTCCCGTCGTTGATCGGCAAGGCAGCTCCGTGCTCCGCCTTTCCCACAAGCTCTCTGCGCAGGCGTGGCATGGGAACCATGCCGCCACTGCGCAGAGAGCCGACAAGGCCGAAGGCCGCGTCAGGACCACCGGCAATGAAAAATATGCATCTGCCGCAGCGGCAGCCCCTGCCCGATGACTCGCAACTCATATGAGCGGGGCCGTCACTGCAATCCGCAGTGACGGCCCAGCCGACGCCCCAACATCACGGGCAAACCCTCAACCCTAAAGAGTGCGGCATACATGATGATGCCCCCATACACTGACCCAGCAAAAACCTAAGACGACAGGTTCGAGAGTCGTCATCCCAACAGCGCAAGACTCCTGCAAGCGCTGATCCATCAGGATGGAGTTAGCCAGGTATGCAAGGTTCCAAAAGCATACCGACCCATACCCGTGGGCGGAGCCGCCTTTGTCTATCGGATTTATTCCGTGATGTGCCGCTACCGCACAGTCCTAGGCAGCGGACCTTTGCACAATGCCGACTACTTCCACTTAACAATCCCATCCATTTCTCTGGAGTACTCATCAACACTAAAAACTAACTCATCCCGCTCCATCTCCGTCCGATCTTCCAGCAGGAAGCAAGACGGAAGTCTCAGTCGAGACATCGGTGGTTCCTGAACACCGTGCCCCTGCCCTTCGGGGATCTCGCCTAGCGAGTTGGCACCAACACTTACCAATGATTTTCAGGACAGAACAACAACACAAGTCAAAGTGAGCTTGGATCGTATATGGACGATTTAACCTACACCCTGCGGCAACTTTGCCGACGCAATCGCGACGGAAGTCACAATACTCAGGCCGACCGTATCCGCTCACTGGGGCTGATTGCCCGCCAACTGCGCGAGTCTGGTTTCCGGCAGATGAAAGCCCCCTCGCTCAAGGGCAAACACGTACTGGCACTGCTGGATCGCTGGCAAGGGGAAGGCCTGTCACCTGGCACCATCAAAAATCGGCTGGCGCACCTTCGATGGTGGGCTGAAAAAATCGGCAAGGCCGGCATTCTCCCCGCGGACAACACGCAGCTGGGTGTGGCCGACCGGCGCTTCGTCACTAACGTCAGCAAAGCCCAGGAACTGGGAACGGACCTTGGCAAGATCACCGATGCCCATGTACACATGAGCCTCCAGCTTCAGTCGGCGTTTGGACTACGCCGTGAGGAAGCGATCAAATTTCAGCCCAAGTATGCGGATCAAGGAGATCACATTCTCCTCAAGGGCTCATGGACAAAGGGTGGGCGTGATCGCTCTGTGCCGATCACTACTTCGCTACAGCGCGAGGTGCTGAACTCGGCACATCAGCTAGCGGGAGCCGGCTCATTAATCCCGGCTCAGAAAACGTATATCCAGCAGAGAAACACCTACGATGGTCAGTGCAAGGCAGCAGGCCTGAGCCACATGCATGGCCTACGTCATCATTATGCACAAAGCCGTTACTTCGCTTTGACAGGGTGGAAGGCACCGGCGGCAGGGGGAATCTTTTCCAAGGAATTAACCCCAGCGCAGCGTTCTCAAGACCGTATTGCTCGACAAATTATCAGCCGTGAACTCGGGCATGAGAGAACACAAATTACTGCGACCTACCTCGGACGATAAAGGCTTTCGACGTCAATGAGCCGTAAGAGTGCGTCCCCCACTCCGCGCCTCGTTGGCGCCTCGACTTGACCAAGCGTATTTCCAGCCAATACGGATATGCGTAGTGACGCATTTAATCTTTCTACGCTTGCCGGTTGCGTGTCCTATGGACACGAGGCATCGAATGCCTGCTCGGCGAGCATTCCCGGCTTCGGTCACCTGAACGACCCTGCAAGCTTGGATAACTGAGGGCGTCGCAGAAGCCGCCCGCTGCCCGTAGGGAATGCCAACTAATCCGGCTCGCCCGCCTCACGCTTTGCCCACTGACAAGTCTGTATCGGCGCTTCGAAGCCAAGCACTCATCCATATTCATAAGTGCTGCTTCATGTCGTCGCCAAGCAAATACCTCCCTTCCCTCTCGACAGGAGCAATTATGTTCTCACTGTTCCATCGCAAGCTTCGGCGTGCACTCGACCCTAGGGCTGCAGCTAGCCCAACATCACCCGCCGGCCTAACCACTCCCCAATCTGCGGAATCACTCCTGGCCGCTCCCCGCAGACAAAAGTTGCTGAGGCAGATCTGGCAGTGCACCGCCATGTCCCGCCCTCAATTCGATGAACTTTATCTCGACCCAATTAGACGATACGCCGAGCTGGTTCAACTTTTCCCTGCATCCGAAAGTCAGCCCCACGCTTACTCCGGTGGGATGCTGGACCATGGCCTGGAAGTAGTTACGTACGCTCTAAAAATTCGCCGATCACGATTACTGCCCCTAGGAGCTCCACCAGAAGTTCAGATCATCCAAACGGAAGCGTGGAATGCCGCACTGGCATACGCCATCCTGAGTGAAAACCTTGGCAAGATTGCGATTGATCTCCAGGTCGAATATTTGGATGGCTGCGCCTGGCACCCATGGCACGGACCGCTGACTCGACCTTACCGAGTTCGATACCGAAAAGACCTCGATTATCGACTGCGCGGCCCCGCATCCGGCCTGATGATCCACAAGCTATTAAGCAGCGAAATCCTGGACTGGCTTTCCGTTTTCCCTGAACTGTGGGCCTCGCTCATGGCCCGCTGGTCTGGCCATAGCGAACATACCGGCGCACTCGGCGCGATCATTATTCAAGCCGAACAAGCTTTAGTAGCTAAAGCCCCTGCACAGACCACCACGGCAGCTGAGAGCGATAAGCCAGCAATCATCGCCACACAATCAGATCCGTCACTGTCAGATACACCATCAACCGACTATTTCGACTCATTAACGAATCAAATCGGCGAGCCTCCCAAATGGCCTGAAGATTCCGACTCCGGACCTATCACCGAATCTTCCCCCTCAACAGAAGAAGCGCCTGTGCCAGAAAAGCATGCGAAGCCAAGCGGTGAACACTTCATCGAGTGGCTGATCGAAGGCGTACGCACTCACGAGATCATCATGAATGACGCTCAAGCGCTGGTGCACTCCGTCGAAGACTCGCTCTTCTTGGTCACTCCCGGAATTTTCCAACGTTACGCGAAAGCATTCCCTCATCCCGCCTCCATCTCGAAAAGACAGGGGCAGCCTGACTGGGAATGGGTTCAAAAGCGCTTTGGAAAAATGAAACTGCACCGCATACAAGCGAACGGTCGCTGCATCTGGACATGTGAGCTCAGCGGTGCACGCAGAACACGTTTTTTACACGGCTATCTCTTGAAAAAGCACTATGGCTTGATAAGCGACTCGTCCCTCAACAACCCGAATCTGAAAGTGGTGACGCCAGGCGGCGAGAAGCCTCACACAACATTAGGAAACACTCGATAACCGGTTTCCGGATTGACAGCAAACGGCCTCAGGGGCATTTTTGATATGCATCTCGCTGATTCGTTCAGCACCAGCCGCCAGGATCTTCAAGACGGCGCTGCGGTTCTCCGCAGGATCCTTCATATGACCGCATAGCTTCCGGCAGCGCGGACAGTCGACTTGAATGTCGATGGAAGCATGACTTTCCCACCCACGACGGGCCTTTCCCGTCGTGGGGAAGGCCTTTTTTTGTTTAGGAGGCCTTAATGAAAATGGAACTGGCGATGTATCAGGCACTGCGCGCAATCGACGTGCCTGAGCTCAAAGCTGAAGCCGTTATCCAAGCATTGGAATCTGACATGCTCACATTACTCGCTACGAAAAGTGATCTCACAAACCTTGACCAGCGGTTGACCGCCGAGATCGGTAGAACAACTGCTGAAATCGGCAAGGCGACAGCTGAGATCGCTAATACTAATCATCGGCTGACCGCAGAGATCGCTAAATCTGATCTCAAATTGTCCATTCGTATGGCTTCCATGCTCGCAGTCACAATCGGCATCTTGATCGGGGCGATGAAAGTTTTCTTATAGTTTTCCTCAACGATTACTGGAACCATCAAAACCACCTGTCATTCGATAGGTGGTTTTTTTTGCGACTTCTTCAGCGGTATATGGGTACATGTGGTGAAAAGGCGGGCAGCATCAACCAGGGATTGACCAAGCTAAAGGAAGGAAGTCTGCCTGGCCCCCGCCGCTGGGGGCCGCGGATGGACAAAGGCTGGAGTCGCCGCCAGCGGCCCTTATGATTTCTCGCAATAGCAGCTCTCGACCGGCCGAAGTCGGCCATTAGCTGCCGTTGGCAAAATTTTAAGCTCTTGGTGATGTGGAAAATCTTGCAAAGCCGAGTCGATTATTCGTACTACTACGTACGTAACTGAGTAGCGACCACGGACGACGCTGTGCGCTCGGGGCAAGCAGGGTTCAGATCTCCCATGAACTGCATATGACAGGGAATATGCCAAGCTAGGTATGCAGCCGCCGGGGTTGAATTCATAGGATTTCACACTGACTGCGAGCCTATGTCGAATAACTTTTCCACAGGCGCGGGCTGTATTTCGGTGATCGACTCTAGTCAGAAGTGAGACCGATCAGAGTGGCGGTGAAGGCTTGCTACGCCGATGGAGCTGTCAGTGCGCTGCGCTGAGCATGTCGTGCGGTTTTGTCCTTGCTACTGCGCCCGCAGGACACGCAAAATGCGGCCACAACGATTGAGTCCGAATTTTTGCCTGCAAACGTAGGCGATTTCTCAGTAATAGAGACTGAGCCATTCCCGAGGCAAAACAGATGATTTATTCACCGCACTCGCTCCTGAAACTGGTCCGGGATGGAAAACTAATCAAGCATCTTGCTCAGCGCGAGTCGACTACCCCGGAAGGCGTTGGATTTGACCTCAGACTCGCAGGCCTCTCTCGCCTGACAGTAGGGGGTGGAAGCTTGCGAGAGTCTACGCGACGCACCCCTGCCAGCGAGGTCATGCTCGCAGACGCAGATGACTGCTTCGTCATGGAGCCGGGCAAGACTTATCTGGCGAGCACCATGGAAGAATTCGATCTTCCGGACGATCTGGCAGCGCTTTTTTTTCCGAGAAGCACGCTGTTCAGAAGCGGGATAACGTTCAGTTCCAGTGTCCTGCCGCCAGGTTATATAGGACCGATGACGTTCGCGCTCACCAACCATCACAGCGAGGCGTTTGAAATTCAGATTGGTGCGCGCTTTGCGCACGTCATCTTTCAGGCGGTATCCGGGGATATCGGCCGGTATAAAGGACAGTGGCAGGGTGGCCGCGTCTCGCAGCCCAAGGACGAAGGACAAATCTGATGAGTGTGTTACAGATCAAAGGGCGAACAACGAAATCCCACACGGACTTCGACGCGGCATCGTACTCCAGCAACAGCCTTATTCTCACTAATGCGCGGGACGATAGAATCGAAGAGTTTTCGCTCGAACTGTCCGTGGGTGAAGGGTGGAGTGATAACTATTCTGGCAACGACAAAAACCTGTGGCGCATCGTCGATGGCATGACGATCAAGGGCCACGATTCTGTGGTGGTGGAGGCCTCTGAAGAAATCAAGGTGCCGCACAATCGATATGGCATCGTCCTACCGACGGGTAGTCTTTTTCTTTCACGCGGGGTGCTGGTTGCTTCGGCGAAGGTCGAACCTGCATTTGATGGCAAGCTCAAGCTCAGGATATTCAACACCACCAACAAAAATGTCCACCTGACCAAAGGCGAAAAGCTGGGCTCTGTGATTTTTTTCTCCACAGAATCGACGCATACCCAGAACCCCATCAAGCGTGGCAGTGAAATATCGACGCTTCCCATCACGCGGCGTGCGCGATTGAAGAAGTGGTTTTCGCTCAATCCCACCATATGGATCGGGTGGACGCTGAACTTAATCGGAAGCTCCTTGGTGTCTTCTCTTATACTGTACGCGATCTATTACAAGACGGTACTGGAACACCAATCGCAGCCTCCTCAAGCACAACAAAGCGCTCAGCTATCGCCGAATGAAGTTAAGTCAAAATGATTGTCATTGATAAAAATCTAGAACACCTTGTTGCACAGTACTCAATATGCGAAAAAGCCTTATTTGATGAATTTTCTCTCAAAATTCAATTGGGGCATACGTATTACGAGCCAAAACCTTTGCCAGTCTCCGAAAGCATTGTATACGGGTCGCATCCAGTCCCTTCGACGGTTTTTTCGGAGAAAAAAGAAATTCAGCAAAATTTGGTGCTAAAACCTGGCGAGCAAGTCATTACCTGTAGTAAACATCGATACAAAATACCGTTGGATTATTTTGGCTTGGTGCAAACCAAAGGAACCCTTGCGCGGTTGTTCGTGCAGGTAACCTGTAATGACGGTCAGGTAGAGCCGGGTTTCGACGGGTACATAACTCTCGAAATCATCAATATGTCGCCTTGGAAGATCGAAATACCGGCCGTCAGCGATATAGCACAGCTTTATTTGATGAAGTGCAGCAGCACCGCATCTGAGCCATACCACGGTCGGTATATGGATGCTGCCAAAGAAGGGCCCACCCTCGCAGTATTTCGAAAGTAGATCGCCTCACGGCAGCGGTCGACGCCGCAGGTTCAAATGGGCCTCTTCGCATAACCGCCGTTCGGAGCGGATGCCATAGCAGTAGCCGACGATCAGCATGCGGATCATTAGTTCAGGATCAATCGACGAACGCCCAATCGGGCTATAGAAATCGGCGAGGTAATGGCGCATGTCGCTCAGATCAAGACACCGATCAATGCTGCGCAGAAGGTGATTGGCTGGGATGTGATCTTCAAGGTTGAACGAGTAAAACAATCGCTCCTGCCCACTCGATAACTGTCCCATCATGCTGCGTAATCTCCCGCTGGCCGATGGAGTGATTTTGCCGTAGACGACACAGGAGCACCATTCTTAGCAAAGTCGACCCAAGGCAGGCCATGGCAAGTGGTTATCAGAGAAAGAGGGTTTCGCAGTTTTATCCGGCTCTTGACTGGTCATTCCCAGCCCAGTTTTCTGTAGGAAGTCTTGTCTTGTTCGGGAAAGTCCGTCAAGTATTCGCCCCACTGCATGTGCGCATAATATTTAGTCATCGCTTCAAAATGACTTTCAGCCTCGACCTCCCAAACAAGCTTCGCTTCCGAATGCATAAGCGCACGCGCACCATCACCTTGAGCACCGGCTAGACAAAGGTCTGACAGCCATCAGGTTCCTGCCAAAGTTCATGATTCATATTCGAGGTTCTGTTTTTTAAGGTCTTTATGGTGCCCGAAACTCTGATGGAGCGACCGTTATGGATCGGCTCTGTAGAAGAGACTGAATCCGAACGCCGACTTTTTCAACAGAATCGACCGAGAGCTGACGCTTAGTGAAGATCGAAAAGCTTTAAGTTCAGGTCGACACACCCAAAGGTACCACGGCCAACGCTCAGCTATACAGCCTGGTGAAGACCGCCAAGATCAACGGCCAAGAACCTTGATGACGCCCACCGTGATGAGCTGTAAGGATGATCTTTTGGATGAGTTCGATCTCTCGATTAGCTGCGACGGAAGCGCCCCAGCATTGCTACAGAACGCGCCGCAGTGCGTCGAAAACTCCCTTGTGGGGAAGATAGCCAATGATTCCGTGGGCGTTGATGGTCTTGTTATCAACGGTGCCATCGTTATCTATGTAGCTGGCGAAATTCTTCTCGTTCAACGGTTTTCCAAGTGCAACAAAATCAGAAGGGTCATAAAAGTTCATCCACTTATCTACAAAAGCTGGTTTGCGTCGCGGCGTGCCAAGTTTTGCCTTGAACGCGTCCAGACCAAGCGGCGACCCCATCGTTATGAACAGTGGAATCTGAACGCTCGCGCCCTCCGCTTCCAGTTCCCGCAGCAGCTTGAAAGCAATAACAGTTCCGAGTGAGTGAGTAATCAGAACTTGAGGACTTCTGCGCAACAAGGGGCGCACGATGCTGTCGACAGCCTTCGCCGCCCCAGGTGAAGAAAGGTAGGTATGCCCCTGTCTTATGACTCGAAGCAGAAGGGAGCCTTTAGCTGGAGAAATCTTTTCGATCAGCCGGAGTAGACCGACAAGACGCCTTGCTATGAGGTTGTCCATCGGAACAACATTATCTCCTGCGGAGCCTATCGCTGCTTCAATTTCGGATTCGTCGATGCCATGGTCGCTTGCGAACTCTTCCATCACTGCCCTGAGGAATTTCAATTCATCAGCATCGCCTATATCGACCGCTGTAGATTCAGTACCCATGCCAACTGCGACCTTTGTCTTATTATTCGTCCAGTCGGCAAGGGTCGTGCCGTAATACGCCATTTCGAAGGATGCCGACTTAAGCAAGCCTGGCTGAACAGCATGAAGAGACTCCGTCCATTTTTTGAGGAGCTCATCTTTGGTCGAAGCCTCTTGCCCGATCCCATGAATCATTAGAACGTTCATTTACTAGCCCTCATATGAAATTTCCGTATCAAAATCCTCGCCCCTTCTTCTTTGAACGAGGTGAACTGCGAGGGCAGTAAAAATTTGGTAATGCCACGCAATCCTTCCGCTACTGCTTTTTCTTGGGGGACGGGATCTTCAATGAATTCCCACCCTTGACGGAGCCAAGGCCAGAGACCCGCAACTAGCCCTGACTCTTCATGGGTTTCTTTCGTAACCCATTCTGGTAACTTATCATTCGCCAGCGACCTTGGCCTTGCTTGAACTCGCGGTACGTGAACCTTAAGGTCGGCTTGCCCCGTAACTTCGGATAACAGCAGCCCCGTAAATGCCACATCGAACGGCATAGGTTGGCCCCAATAGCAATAAAAGAACGCCATGCGGCGTATGCTATCTATGTCCCCTGTGTAGTCGTATAAGTAACTCGCGATAGCGCCTAAGGTTGGATTTACATGCTTTTCCCCTCGTAGTTCTGCAGCAATATCGTCTACTTGGCCAGCAGTTAGATTGCCGGCCTGAAGATTCTCAATCTCTCTGACCGAAGAGCCCATAACTCTCTCTAATGGGCTCCATCTGGAGAAGCAGGTCCAATTAATTTCGCCATTTTCGTCGCGACTTATCAGCGTCGTAAGCCATGCGTACACTACTGCTGATGCAAAGACTCCATCTGCAAATTCGACGAGGATTTGTATGGCCTCAGCCGAAGGGACTTTTACTAGGTAGGTTCCTCCGTTATCGTCGATCGAGCACATTTCAATTTCAGATGTGCTCCATATTTTAATAGGCACAGAACCTCGGATAGCTAAATTAAATCTCGACAGAGTGGAGTCATCCCGCAGTGAAAGGCCCTCTCGGATGTGCTTCCTGAAAAATCGGGATTTGATCTCGGGGAGACGGTCCTGTCGCTCTTCATTTTCGTTGCTCTCGGCTTGATCTCGGGAAGGCGGTGCAGGCCACTTCAGAGGCGGCAGACCGTTTGGATGCCCGCCACGCTGATAATAGACCGCATGCTCTCTGGGAATGCCGGTAGCGTAATCGGGGGAACATTTCAGATCGTACGTTTCCCCAATCTCCTTTAAACGTTCCTTTGAGAATAACGCCAGCGACTCGGGGATCACACAATCTGTAAGATACTTGTCAAACGCCTCGTCCCTGAGACCACACAGTCCTTCGACCAAGACGGTAGAGAAAACACACCTGGGCGGGGCAGTGCGGTCCCCTTTAAGCATGTACGCCTTTTGACCATCCACCACTGCGCTGAATCGATCAATAATTGGTGTAACTGCCTCGTATGGCCCTCTTGGGAGGACAGGGTCACCGAAGATATCCGCTGTTTCGATGTCCGTAGGTAGAGACCGGCAGGCATCGCCGAAGATCGTCAGGCTTTTTATTCCATGCCTGTAAAGCTGCCTTTTCAACGCCTCCACAGATACGGCGCGCATTTCATTAAACCAGTCACTAGGGAGCCAGATGTTTTGTTCTGCTCCAGATCTGAATCCATGCCCGGCGAAGTGCAAGATAAAAAGGCTCACCTCGTCATTGTCTGGAAGCATTCCGAGCAGCGTTTTCCGGATACGCGCAATCGTGACGGGGGTTTTGTCTTCATCAGTGACAACTTCCGTTATGAATCCCGCTTGCTGCGCCCAATCTCCTATTTCGTGAGCAGCCGTAATTGCCCCCGGCAAATGTGACAGCGGTGGTGCTTCCGAAACCCCGATGGTCAGACATAGCTTCACAATTGTCACCTAATTACAGCGCAGCGGTGGATGGTCCGCTATTTCTTCTCTGGTGCATGCCCCAGCCTACAGGGCTGAACCCAGGGATAGCGTAATGCGTGAGTAGGGCAAGAATAGTACTGGCAAGATAATAATCAACGGCAGCCTCGCCTCTGAAAGCTGAAATTTCAGAACTGCGGATGCATAGCGTCAAAACGGGCGGCCGTTTGGAATCCATCGACGTTAGACGAACGACTACTACTTGCAAGCCAATCGCGCTGAGGCCTTCATGTACTCGATGCTGGTACTGCTAACGGGGGCGACGTAAACGGATGTGTCGGATTAGCAGTTTTTGCCATTTGGCATTATAGTAAATGCCAGATGACAGAGTATTGGAGGTACCCCATGAGCGCCAAGAAAAAAGAGCCTGTAATCGAGGTTGTCAAAGATGCCAGCCGAAAAAGAAACGTTAAGCCACGCCCCGCTAAAGCTGTCGTAGCCGTCGCGACTGGCGATCGCACAGTGAGATTAGCCGCGTCAGGTTCTAGCCACGTGCCGCCGATGGTTGCGGTCTTGCTTTCTGGAAAAAGTAGCGATGATCGTATGGAGATTTACAGGGCCGTTAGAAACGGTTTCTCGCTCCAGTCGGTGATCGATATGATCGAGAACAGCGAGGTGTATAAGCAGCGCGGCGTGTTGTCGAAAATCGTTGGGACTTCTGATCGGACGCTCGCTCGACGGCTGAAGACGCCCAGTGAAGCCTTGACCGCGGAGCAAAGCACGCGGGCACTCAACTATGCTGAGGTTTTGGAAAAGGCTACCGATGTGTTGGGTTCTCGCGAGCTTGCCGAGCAATGGATGGCCAAACCTGCACGGGGCCTGAACGGTGAGACACCGATTGATCTAATTTCCAACTCTGTCGGGTATGAGTTGGTGACTGACTTTCTGACGCGCATTGAGTATGGGGTCTATTGATGGCTAAAGACCCTTTGAGCAGTGAGATTCATTTCTGGCGCCTCGACCCTGCTGAATACGCCTCCACTTGGGATTCAGGAGTGGGAGCTGAAAAAGTGGGTGGGCGTTGGAATCCCAAGGGAATGGGCACGGTTTACGCGGCTCTGGATGCCTCTACGGCCATCCTTGAAGTTGCAGTGCATAAGGATTTCGATGCGCTGGACAGTAAACCTCATTGCCTTACGCAGGCCCGAGTGCTTGACCCGTCCAGAATTCATGTGGTTCAGCCCAAGAGTATTGCCAACCCCAACTGGCTGGTACCGGGTACCCCAAGCCGGAGTCAGCAGCAGTTCGGCGCAGACTTGTTGAGCGAGCACCCTTTTGTGCTGGTCCCTTCCAGTGTCTCGCGACATAGCTGGAATTTGTTGATGAACCCGCACCTGGCCGATGGGTTGTATGAGCTGGTGCTGCAAGAGCCTTTTGCTCTTGATGGGCGGCTTAATAGGCCCTTGCCCTGAAGCGGGTCCCGTCCCTCTAGCGCCGTTTCCGTTTAACCGCCGTGTCACGGGCACTGTCTGCCTTTTATGACGTTAGACGCCTGCAATCTGTTCAAGATGAGAGAGCGCTAGTTTCAGTAGGGCTTGTTCCGTTTCGGGTTGCGGTTGCCTTCAGCATCCATGGGCAAGTACGGCCGACCCGGGATATCACCCCACAGCTGCGGAAAGTCCGCCTGGTCCCCGCCGAACTGCATCATCGCGGCATAAGGCTTATTGCTGCCCACCAGCGCCGCGCTCTCGGTGGCATGGGTAGTGATTGATGCGGCCAAGCCGGCGACACTGACTTGCAGCATCTTTCCAGGCCAGTGGCCGGTTTTGGCTCTGAGTTCGGTGGCGGTGTCCGAGAGTTCAGGCCACTGGGGACGGCCTTCCTGTTCGAAGTTTTCTTCGGTTTGGCTGGCGAGTTCGGCGGCCAGGCTGTGCATGAGTGTCGCTAGGTCACCGACAGTCCGCTCCACTCGGCTTAGGATTTGTTGCAGGTGTTGGTGCTTTAGTTCGATGCTGAACATGGGATGCTTTCCATTTTAGATTTGCGGTGCGTCTGGTCGTATTAGGTGGCTGAGTTTGGGGCTGCTGTGCAGCCCAGCGGGAGCAAGCTCCCTCGCCACGGGATCTGTGGTGTTCATCAGGACAGTTGTTGGTCGGCCTGCTTGCGTTTCAGGGCTTCGGCCAAGCCTGTGCCCGGTGCGTGATTGAAACCTGGGTCGGTGCGGAATGTGATGTTGTGGCCTTGGACGTTGGCGATTCGGATGCCTGTGACGGTTGCGGTTCTGGTCTCCCCGGTACGTTTGTCGGTGCCGGTCTCGACCGTTTCGGTAAAGGTTTTCCCTTGGCTGGATATAACGGTAAGACCACGGCGCTTGACGGCAGCTTCGCTCAGGGCGATGACGCGGCAGCGGCAGTTGAAGCCGTTGGGCGGGAAGATGGTCGACCAGACGGGGTCGTCGTGACGGAAGACCTGGCCGTGCATGGCTCGGTGGCTGCTGCGGGTTTTACCGTCGAGGACGGCGATGTACATCCAGTACGGGTGGATCTGGGTGGTCTGTTCCATGGCGGTTTTGCGACCGGCCATGTAGGCGCTTTGCAGGTTAGTTTGATAGATGGTTTTTAGGCGACGTGGGCTGCCGAGTTGGACGGTTTCGGCGCTGCCTTGGCTGTCGACGATGACCTGCTGGCCCCACCAGCCTTGGGCTTGTAGGACGGGTTTAAGGTTGGAGGTGAATTGCTGGAGGGTTTGGCCCTGCTGGAGGGCGGTTTTCAGGGCGGCGCGAATGTCGCTGAGCAGGTCCAGGCGCATGGCCTTGGCGACGGTGAACGCGTGGTTGTGGGCTTGGTCGAGGATGTCTTGCCAGTGCCAGGTGATGGTGTAGCCCTTGGCCTTCAGGTAGGCGATAGCGTTGGTGGGCTCGAGGCCGAAGATGACCTGGAGGTCCGCGGGGTTGAACTGCTTTGCGGGGCCGGCCATGTCAGTCTTCCCGGTCTGTGGTTGCGCTTAGACGGCCCCAGGTGTCTGCCATGAACATCAGGTTGGCGAGGCTTTCAGTCAGTTGGTTTAAGGGCTCGGCCGGCAGGCTATTGATGGCTTGGTCGAGGGCGGCTTGATCCTGCGCCGGGTGTTGTGTGGTTTCGGTGAATGACGGTTTGTCGTCCCGGGTCGGTGCTTGTTGTAGGTCACCGTCCTGCAGATTGTAGGTGCGCTGCCAGTAGGCGTTGGTGAACCTTACGCCGGACTCGGTCAGGGCCTTGTCGCGCTGGGCCAGGGATTGGTCGTTTTCTTCTTGTTGCCAGAGGGCATAGCGCGGTGCGACGACGTCGGGGCCGAAGTTGAGGTCAACAACGTGGCGGATGCAGGCGTTGAGCGCGCTGGCGACGATGGCGGCGTCGCCGTCGCGGATGTCTTGGGTGACTTCGGCGCCGGCCGTGGCGCTGGCGTGGTTGGTGTCTTTTTCGGTGGTCTGGTTTTGCCCGAGCATGGCGACGTTGATTTCGCTGCGGCAGTATTCGAGCAGTTGGCGGTAGACGTCGGCACTGCCGGCTTTGCCGGCCGCTTCGATGATTTGCACGCTGGCGTCGTCGGGGATGGCGGCGACAGCGTCTTGGACCATGGCTTCGAGGCTGTCGAGCAGCAGTTCGGTTTCGCCGTCGGTGGCGCCGCGTGGGTGTTGGCCGATGACCCAGGGGCTGCCGTATTTTTCAGTGAACTGTACCCAGAACTTGAGCCCGCCTTTCATGAAGGTGGCCGGCCAGAAACACATGCTCAGGTCCGGGAAACCATAGGGGTTGGCGTAGGTCGCGTCTTGGCGGGCAACGACAAAACGTTGGGGGTCGCAGGGCTCGCCGTCTGGGCCGGCGTCCTTGGCGCGAAAGTGCAACGCGTTGTTTTTGTCGTAGAAGAACCATTCCGATGGTTTGCCGAGCGGGCCTCGACCCCGATGCGGCCAGCTGCGCCGGCTGCCGCGTTTCGTCGGCACGGCCCTGGACGCCACCGGCAGCGGCGAAACCCTCGCCGAAGACACCGCCGACGCGTTCGGCCACAACCGCATCCAACAAGTGAAAATCACCCGGACCTGGTACGGCGCATGGATGCCCAAATTCGTGCAACTGTTCGAAGACGCGACAATCACGCTGCCCAAAGACGACACTCTTCACCAAGACATCCGCGCCATCGAAACCGTCGACGGCATCCCCATGATCGTCAAAGCCCGCAAACAAGACCTCAAAGACCCCGACCTCTACCGCCACGGCGACTTCGCCGGTGCCGGTGCGCTCGCCAACTTCGCCACGCTGGAAGTCGCCAGCGGCCCGGTCACCGTCAAATCACGCCGCCCGCGCCAGGGCCAGCGCCTCACCCAGGGGTACGCATGAACAACACAGGCCTATGGGTCAGCCCCACTGAATTCGTCCACTTTGCCGAGCCCCAACGCAGCCGCTCCCTCAACCGCCACATCGCCACCCGAGGCCGCGCCCAGGCCAGCGACTTCGGCAGCCATTTACCTAACCCAGACCCGATTCTCAAAGCCCAAGGCAAAGACATTGCGGTATACCGCAACCTGCGCTGCTCAGCCCTCGTCGGAGGCAACATCCGCCGTCGCAAAGCCGCCGTGCTGTCGCTGGAACGAGGCCTGCAACGTGAAGACACCGCCAACAAAGTGGAACGCTTCATCACTGACTGGCTCACCGACCTCGACCTGGACCGCATCATCCGCGAACTGCTCGACGCACCGTTATTCGGCTACCAACCCATCGAACTCCTATGGCGCCCCGTGGGCAGGCATTGGATGCCACAAGACCTAGGGCGCGCGACGCTGATGATGTAGGCGTCGGTGTTGTTTTCTGAGGGCGGCGCCCAGCGTTCGATGATTTCGCGCACGGTGTCGATGGTGCTGCCGTCGGCAGCATGGCGTTTGTCTTGGTAGGTGATGAGGACGCGGGCGATGGCGCGGATGCCCCAGCGTGGGTTGATGTATTGGACGTATTGGCTGTCGGTCTGGGGCGTTGGCCATGCCTTGCCAGCGGACGCGATGGGCGTGGCGGATGTTGCCGGGGTTGTAGTTGCGGATGCCGCGGGGTGTTCGGGTCGCATGGGGGGTTGCCTCCAGTCGCGGCGCCCCTGTGGTTTGAGGCGCTAGAAATGCACACGCCGCTATGGTGGGAGGCGTGGGCTGGAGGGGCTTTTAATTGGGTTTAGGGAGAGGGTTGGCCGGGCAGACAACAAAGATATTCTGCTGAGGTAAGCTGAGCAAACCAGCACCCGAGTACGTAAGCATGGCACAACAGCCGCCTAAGTCTATGCGCTAGCTCAGACATCACGAGGACAAAAAAATGGAAGCTGACATGTCAACGATTGGATCGGTCGATGAAGAGATGCGCGAGATTATGCGTCTACTGGAGGACGCTGAAGGTACTCATGAGTTGCCACGACTCCTGTTGGCCCCCAGTAAGGAGGATCTCACCCTGATCGGCGAGCTGATCCAGATGTATTGCGTGGCAGACGCATTCTGCCGTGGGCTCATCGCCATGCTTCAAGAGCATCGGCTTGGTATTGCAAGTGATTCGGCCTACTCGCTGAACGATACCGACGTCTTGCTTCACACAAAAAAAGAAGCTCGTGAGACCGGCCTGAATATCGACAAGGCCGGCATCATCAGCGCGGTGGAAACGTTTGAGATGCACAGAATGTTCCGACACACATTCTCTCACTGGGTCGTTCAACGGTACTCGGATGGAAAGCATCTAGTGGCTCTTTCGAGAAGCGCGCCAGACGCAAAGAAACGCGATGGTATTGCGCTGAAAGGTGGCGACGCGAAACTGATGATTTTCCGGATTGATCTACTGATGACGGAGCTGGCTAAAATCAAAGGCCACTGCAGGTTTTTGTCGCAACTGCACACCTGTCTGGAAGGTGCTTCTGCAACTTATGAATGAGACGAAATAGGTAGGGCTGCGTCCTCATAGGTATCACGTCCCCATCTGCGGATACCATCAAAGCGCCTTAAGAATCCCAGCCATATGGACAATCATGTCAGTTTATGGCCGAGACTGAAAAAACGCATCCATAGTGCTTAGGTCAGCAACGTTAAATCTGACATATTGAATCAGTCACAGGGGCGTTAGTGACTGGGTTCATCACAATTATCTTGCGAGGACAGCAACGGAGGGTCTTCGACGTGTTCCCATTCCAAGTACCACTCGTATGTTTCGTTGTCAGCCTTGAATTCATGTTTAACCGTCCAGCCAAGCTCCACTAGCTTTTGAGCCCTGTGAGAGCCGTGTGCCTTAGTCATTCTCGACGCTTTCATATTTCGGTCTCCTTTTTTCTGCGCCTTGGCTTTGGTAAACGCGTGTACTGCTCGAGTTTTTTGCGATGCGGGATCTCGATCCTCGCCATGCTGGGGCGGGTGTCGCGATGCTTCGCCAAGCCGGAATATACCTTGGATAAAAGGCCCCCTATGACGTGCTCTTCACTGTGGTTCCAGCTCTGACCATAAAGGACTACGTCCAATACCGACCATCAACGTTCCGTAGTCTTCAAACGTGCTGACATTTACTTCAGCCTGACTCTTCCACGTGGTTTCACATTCTTCGCACACCCAAAGTGAGATTTTTGTAGCGCGAACACGCATTGCTCGTATGTATCCTTGCTCGCACCTTTGGCATTCAATCAGCATGTTAATCATCCCTTACAGGCCTTCGGTGCAGTCCAATCCTATCGGCTGTTTTTGGCCGGTAATCGGCTACTACCTGATGTTGAAAATTCGGGAGATCAGGCCTGTAGCTTTTTGACCATCAGCCTCATACACGCCAGTCAGCAATGTCTGATCCGCTAGCTTATGAAGGTTGAAAAAATTGTAGAAAGCTTGACCAAACCTCTGTTGTTGGAAGGCGTCTTGATTCCATTGGATCAGAAACTCATCACCTCCCGTGGCTATAAGCGCGTTCAGAGCGTACTCAGCCCGTTGGGCTGGTGCAAGGAATGACGGCTACTAACCCAGAGCGGTCACCCACTCATGACTATTGGGTTCATGCTCCCACGTCATTTATCAATTCGCGCCAAACATCCCTTGCCTTCTGCTCCGAGGTAAATACCTGTATTTTTGGATGCCAGAACTGCCCCTCAATTACGATGCATTCCAAGGTAGAGTCCTGAAACGTAAAGACATAATGGACGGCATCTTTTATAAACCGCTGTTTATCGTGTCGCGGATGAATGGCGTTTCTCTGCTCAAGCTCCGTTAGCCAAGGCGAATTATCTATTCGATGAATTTGGTAATGCTTGAGTCCAAGTCCAATAAGCGCATGGCTGCCCAAAGCCTCGTCGTTTGGTGAGCCAAACTGCATTTTTTTTACTAGGGGAAAATGGATTACAGCTATTTCGTCCACAGCGGTGCAATACCGTAAACATAGCTGCGTGTCCGTGGCGAACACGACGGGTTCGGGCGACGTACTTGGCTGTGGCCAGGAGTCGAGCAGCACTACGGTCGCAAATGACATAGGGAAGCCTAGTGGAGAAATAGTGGGCAAAACAGAGTGCGAGAGCGACGTGTTGTCGTCAAACGTTTCTGATCGCGACGGGCTGCTCTTGGCCGTGAGCGGACGAAGTCGAACGTCGACGATTGTGTCATTTACGCTCTGTTACCCAAGTGCCGTTGCGCAGGCCTACTTCAGGCTACGGAGACACAAAACTAGTTTTTCACAAGGAGTGCCATTCGAGGCATCATTGGTTACACAGATGTCCCCTTGAACAAAGGTATTCCATAAAGTATTCCAACAAAAACAATCCAACTGAATTTATCCCATAAAATCAGTTAGATACCCGACCAATTCAAATCACCCCGGCACAACTCAGACACTTAGCACTATTGCAAGTGCCTTTTTTGCGCCTGAAAGGAAAGCCTCAGCCCAGCCTTCACCCCCCCGAAGCAAGTTTCACAGCCACAACCATAATCTCCACCAGCACCTCCGGCCGCGCCAGACGAGCCTGAACAGTGGCCCGTGCCGGAGCACTATCCGCTGGCAGCCAGGCGTCCCACACCGAATTCATCAGCGCGAAATCACGATCAATGTCTTTGAGCCAGATCTGTGCGCTCACAAGCTGGCCCTTATCGCTGCCCGCCAGCGACAACAAGGCTTCTATCTTGGCCAGCACCTGCTGCGTCTGCTCTTCGATGCCAACCTGCAGATCAGTGGGTACCTGACCGGAGAGGTAAAGCAGGTCGCCGTGACTGACCACACCGGACATCCGCGCGCTGCTCTGAAAACGTTGAATCGTTGTCATCGGGTTTATTCCATGAATTGAGGAAGTTAAAGCGCCGTGCCGCCGATCAATCGGACCAGCCGTTGGGCGCTACCAAATGCCAAGGTCATGCCCAGCGCACCCTGGCCGCAATTGACGTACAGGTTGTCACAACCACTGGTGGCCAGAATCGGCCGTCCGGTGGGGGTCGCCGGACGCCAACCGGTCCAGGGCTGGCAATCATCGGCGTTCCATTCCAGACCGAACAATGCCTGCGTCGAGGCTTTCAGTTGTTCGATACGCTTGACGGGAATCGACGCATCCAGCCCACACAGCTCGACCATCCCAGCGACGCGCAAGCGATCACCGATCCGGGCGAACACTGTTTTACGCCGCATGTCCGTCACGCTGACCGTCGGTGCATTCATCGAATCAGTGATCGGCAACGTAATGCTGTATCCCTTGAGCGGGTAGACCGGCATACGCACACCGAACGCAGATAACAACCCCGCACTGTAAGCGCCAGCCGCCAGCACGACCGCTTGCGTCCCTAAAAGACCAGGGCCTTCGATGGCGTGGTGAATCTCCAACGCGGTGATGCGGCCGCGTTCACGTCGGAAAGCGGCAACCTCACTGTTGAACAGAAAACGCACACCCTGCGTGCTCAACAACCTCGCAAGCTCCTGACAAAGCTTGCGCCCATCGACCGCGCATTCGCTGTCGGTATGGATCGCACCGTGAAACGCGTTCTTATAGCCCTCGAGTGCAGGCTCGATCGACAAGGCTTCGGCGGGGCTGACGATTTTTTGTTGCCTGGCGCCTTGGGCGGCCTGGAATTTCACCTGATCGCCGGCCTTGCGTAGGCTTTCAGCATCGGGGTACAGCACCAGTTTTCCGGTACGGGCGAAATCGCATTGCACCTTTTCCTGACTGATGAAGGCGTCCAGCGCCAGCCGACTTTCATGCGCTAGTTCCAGCAACTCGACAGTCGTCTGGAGCGAAACGGACGTACGGCAGGCCGCGAGAAACTCCACACACCAGCGCCATTGCTCCAAGCTCCATTGCGGCGAAAATTTCAGCGGGCCGTTGCGCGCCAGCAGCATCTTTGGAATGCCCGGCAACAGGGAGGGATCAGCCAGCGGTTGCACATAGCTGTAGCTCAATTGCGCCCCATTGGCCGCACTGGCCCCCATGCCGGCCTCCCCCGCACGATCGATAACGGTGACGTGATGACCGGCCTTGTGTAGAAACCAGGCACTGCTCAAGCCAACGATTCCAGCGCCGACGACACAGATTTCCATTACGCCACCACCCTGTCCGACAGGTCCCAACCCTCAGGCCGCAATTGGTGCCAATCACTGACTTGCTGGTAGGCGTGGGCGATCCGCAGCACCAACGGCTCGGCGAAGGCACGCCCGACAATTTGCATCGAGACCGGCATGCGTTGCTCGTCAAAGCCCACCGGCAGCGCCACTGAACAGAGATTGAGCAGGTTGGCGAAACGGCCCAGCAAGGCCAGCGGCGTACCGTACTCATCGACCTGATTCAACGGCACACTGCCAATGGCATTGGTCGGAAACGCACAGGCATCGACCTGGGACATGGCTTCGTCCATGGCTTGACGGGCAGCACGTCGCTGGTTGTGCAAATGGATGTAAGCCGCCGCGTCGATGGCGCGCCCGCTCAGCACCCGACGCTGCACATGAGGATCGAAGCGTAGATCGTCGCGCTCGAACAAACTGCCAAGGCTGGCGTAGCCTTCGGCGCTCATAAGGCCACCGGCAACCTGCATGCACTGCTCCAGCGAAGTCGGTAGCGGCTGCTCGACCAGATGCATGCCCAGTGCGGCCAATTGCTCAAGCCCCTGGTCATACGCTGCCAATACGCCAGGCGCGATGTGCACGCGCTCGGTCTGTGGCAGCACCCAGACGCGCAGACCGGCCACTGGAAGATTCAAACCTGCTGCGGCGCTGAACACTGGCGACTTGGCCGAGACCGGGTCCAGCGGGTCCGGCCCCAGCAGAGCATCAAGCATCCACGCGGCGTCTTCGACGGTGTGCGTAATGGGCCCCACCGAATCCAGCGATGGGCACAATTCAATCAAACCGTGACGGCTGACCAACCCACGCGTGGTTTTCAGGCCAACCAGACCACACATGCCTGCGGGAATCCGCACCGAGCCGCCGGTGTCGGTGCCCAACGCCGCGCTTGCCAACCCGCCGGCCACGGCCACCGCTGAACCACTGCTGGACCCCCCTGGCGCACGATGCACTTCATGGTCCCACGGGTTCCACGGCGTGCCCATCACGGCATTTGTGCCCCACCCTCCGAAAGCGAATTCGACGGTGTGGGTCTTGCCCATGATGATCGCCCCGGCGCGCTCCAGCCGCTGGACTGCCGTGGCGGTGAGCCGAGAAATACGCGGCGTCTGTGCCAGCGAACCACCGGTTATGGCCTTGCCGTCGATTTCGAACAAATCTTTGATCGCAATTGGAATGCCGTGCAACGGCCCCAGGTTCACACCCGCAGCCCGCTGCCGATCGGCGGCGATGGCGGCACCGAGCGCGCGCTGGGGATAGGCCTCGACATACGCATTGAGTTGACCGTTGAAGCGCTCGATCCGCTCCAGTTGCGCGCCAACCAGGGACTCGCTCGTGAGCGTTCCGGACTCCAGCGCTCGCCGCAACTGGCCAATGCTCTGAGAAGCGGTTCGATCCATGATGTTCATGTGTTCAACCTCGAATGGTTTTGCGCCCGCGAGAAAATCGTGCTTCCAGCGCTCGCGACAACAGAGAAAGAGGGAAAGCGATGACGAAATAGAACAACCCCACCAGCAGGAA
Organism: Pseudomonas sp. NFACC13-1; assembly: GCF_900104425.1. Classification (NCBI taxonomy): domain Bacteria; kingdom Pseudomonadati; phylum Pseudomonadota; class Gammaproteobacteria; order Pseudomonadales; family Pseudomonadaceae; genus Pseudomonas; species Pseudomonas sp. NFACC13-1. The sequence goes on from NZ_FMXV01000016.1 coordinate 43,554, forward strand.
AATATGCATCGGCAAAAAGGATTCGGACGCAATGGCCCGGGCCGCCAGCATCAACTCATCGGTGGCGATCAAGGCGCACAGGGAGCTGTCCTTCAGAATCGACACGTAGGCATTGAGCAACGGCGGCAACATGCCGCGAATGGCTTGCGGAAAGATCACGGCGGTGAAGGCTTGCAAGGGCGTCAGGCCGGTGGCGATGGCCGCCTCACGTTGGCCGCGATGCAAGGAGTCCAGTCCGCCGCGCAGGATTTCCGCGACGTAGGCCGAGCCCTGCAAGCCCAGGCCGATGGCCCCGGCCCAATAACCCGACAACGTCAGCCCGAGGCTCGGCAGGGTGAAATACAGCGCCAGCAGCAACGCCAGGAGCGGCACCGCACGCATCCCCTGAATGAAGAACACCGCCAGACGCTTGAGCAATACGCTGGGACTCTTCATCGCCCAGGCCAGTAACGCACCCAACATAGCCGCCAGGGCGAAGCCTGTCAGGGACAGCTCGGCGCTGATCCGTGCGCCGAGTAGCAGGCGAGCACTCCAGTCGCTCCAGTACTCCGGGTATTGCTGGAAAAAACTGATCATCGCGCCGCCCCCAGATGACGTTCAAGTCGGATGAACCCCACGCCAATAGGCAGGATCATCGCCGCATAGATGCACATCACCGCCAGATAAATCAGCGAGGTCTGGAAGGTGGAGGTAACAAGATTGCGTGCCAGGAACATGATCTCCGGCACGGCGATGGCCGAGGCGATGGACGTGTCCTTGATCAGTTGCGTGACATAGTTGGCATAAGCCGGCAACGCAACGCGCAAAGCCTGGGGCAAGAGGATGTAGCGCAGAATCTGCATACGGTGCAGGCCGATGGCCTGCCCGGCTTCATGCTGGCCAACGTGCAGCGACTGCAAGCCGGCTCGGAAAGTATCGGCCAGCACTGCGCTGCCTACCAGGCTCAAACCGACGATGGCCGCCAGCCACGCGGGCAGATTGATTCCCAGATAGGACAGCCCAAAGTAGATCAGAAACAGGTGCGCCAGCGCCGGCACATTGCGCATCCATTCGATGAAACAGGCGATGGCGCCGTGTACCAGTCGCGATCGGCTGAACGTCAGTAAAACTGCCAGCACCAGACCGCCCACGCTCGCCAGCACTAAGGTGCAGAGGGCGATTTCCAATGCGCTCATTGCGCCTTTGAGGAGCAAGGGCAACAGCCCGAGGAAAGCTTCCAGGTTCGCCATCAAGCGCTCTCCACAGCCATGCGTCCAAGAAAACTGCGGGTACGTTCGTGACAAGGGTTATCGATCACTTGCCTCGATGGCCCCTGTTCGACAATGCGCCCGCCGTCCATGAAGATCACCCGATCCGCCACATCGCGGGCAAACCTCACTTCATGGGTGACCATGATCATGCTGCGGCCCTCTTCCGCCAGCTCGCGAATCACGGCCAACACTTCGCCAACCAACTCGGGATCCAACGCCGAGGTCGGTTCGTCGAACAGAATCACTTTCGGTTGCTGGGCCAAGGCGCGGGCGATGGCGACCCGCTGTTGCTGACCACCCGACAATTGCTCGGGATAAGACTCGGCCTTGTGCCGCAGATGGACTTTTTCCAGCATCGCGTCGGCCAACTCATACGCCTGCTTGCGCGGCATCCCCTGGGCCTTGATGGGGCCGAGCGCAACGTTGTCGCGCACACTCAAGTGCGGCCAGAGATAGAACAACTGGAACACCATGGCGATCTCGCGGCGCTGCGGCGCCATTTCCCGGTCGCTCATCAGCCTCGAACGCTGGCCATCCCTGCGCTGACCGATCAACTCGTCTCCCAACCAGATCTCGCCACTGGTGGGTTTTTCCAGGTAATTGATGCAGCGCAGGCAGGTGGATTTTCCAGAACCGCTTGGGCCGATCAGCGACAGGGTCTCACCGGGCTTCAACTCCAGGCTGATGCCCTTGAGCACTTCCAGATCGCCATAGTTCTTGTGTAATTCATGCACGCGCAGCAACGCGGTGTCAGACGGGCTCGACATCTTGGCTAACCTCTTTTTGTTATAGGCATGGCGATGAGGCAGTGCCTCTGGCATGAACCCACCCCATCGCCTCACACACTTATTTGCAGCCAGGCAGTGTCCAGTCCGCTGGACGATCGACGCCCAGGCGCAGGTCCTTGCCTTCGGGCATGAACCAGACATCCTGAGTCAGGCCGTAACGAGCGCCGATCTTGCGCATCTCACAGTTTTTCCAGAGCGTCTGAATCTGTGCGTTGACCGCCGTCACCAGTTCCGGGCTGGCCTTGTTGAAGCCGAACACCACCTGGCCCAAGCCAGTCAGCAGTGGGAAATTCGGATCGTTGTCGACAAAGGCGTTGAAATGCAGATGCCATTGCTCATTGCGGGAAATGGCGTATTGCATGACCGGTGGATCGCCGATCACCGCATCGATGCGTCCGGCGAGCAGATCGCGAACGGCCGCATCGGATGTGTCATAAAGGGCGACTTGCAGGCCATCGATCTTGCGCATCTCAGGGATGAACGAAAAGCCGGTGATGGTGCCGACTTTCTTGCCTTGCAAATCCTTGAGGCTGTTCCAGTTGGTCTTGTCCGTCTGGGTAATACCGTTCTTGAAGTAGTGAATAGGATCGCTCAAGGTCATGATTTTCGAGCGTTGCTCGGTCCAGCCCATGGTGCCGGCCATGACATCCACTCGCTTGGACTGCACCGATGCGATCGTCCCAGACCACTCCATTAATGCCGGTTTGACCTTAAGGCCCAGTTTTTCAGAAATTTGTTGAAGGATTTCACCGTCATAGCCGACCATCCGACTATCTTGATACCCTGTTCCTGGCATATCACCACTGAAGGCGATGGTCAGGCTTCCCGGCTCTACTGTCTCCAATGCGAACACCGGTGCCGCAGCCAACACGGACACCAGGAATCCGGCACAAATACCGGAAAAACGCTTAACTTTGGACGTCTTCATCGGATGCTCCTCGATAGTTTTCAGGGTGGCAGCGGAACGTTTCGCATTGGCCCATCGTAGTGGGAGCGGCGGTATAACCAGTTGGATGCTTTGCACGAATGATTGAACATTTGCGACATTCTGGCGGCACAGAGCCTGTAGCCCCCCAGGAAAGCCTCGTGGACGGGCTCGATCATGGGCAGGCGCGTCATCCCCCCATGCGCCGCGGCACCGCCGAGTTGTCTATTGGCATCATGTTGTGGCCACGCTTCCCTTTGCTGTCACTGTCGGGGCTGACCGATGCGTTGCGGCATGCCGCCGATACGGGTGATCAAAGCCGCCCCATACGCTGCCAATGGAAAGTACTCGGCACGCCCGGGCAAAGAGTCATTTCCAGTAGCGGCCTGGACGTACCGATCGACAGTGAACTCACTGACCCGGAACATTTCGACTACATCGTGGTGATTGGCGGATTGCTCGATTTCATCGAGGCGGTGCCGAAAACCTATCCCGCGTTCCTCCACCAGGCCGCCGCCGCACAAGTGCCGTTGATCGGCCTGTGCACCGGCAGCTTCGTGCTCGCGCGACATGGCCTGATGGAGGGGCGAACGGCGTGTGTCCACGCCTATCATGGCGACGACTGGAAGCACCGGTTTCCCACGTTGCGCTTTGTCATCAACAGAGACTTTCTGATCGACCGGGATCGGATTACCTGTGCTGGCGGTGTTTCAGTTATCGAGTTAGCGCTTCATCTGATCGGCATGCATTGCGGGCCGGATCGTGCCGGCAAGGTTGTGCATCAGATGACGGTGGCAAAGAACACGTCCAACAGTTTCGTCGACCGACGCAAGGCTCTCGGATACGCCAGTTCATCCAATCGTCGGCTGCATGAAGCCGTGATGTTGATGGAAAAACACATGGCCCACCCCCTCGATATCGAGGCCATTGCGCATCTGCTCGGCACCAGCAAACGACAGCTGGAACGCCTGTTCGTCGCTGAAACCAACAGCAGCCCAGCCCAGTTCTACCGCCAGGTCCGACTCAGGTTCGGCAGATGGCTGCTGGTGAGTTCCGATCGCCAGATTGGCGAGATCGCCTTTGAATGTGGCTTCGCGGATGCACCGCATTTTATTCGGCACTTCCAGAGCATGTTTGGCCTCTCCCCGGGAAAGTTGCGCAAAGCCTTGATGCAACAAGAAGGGAAGTAACGCCGCACGGCTTCAACCGTGTCGTCAGCGCTAATGCGACGACACATAAATGGACGGCGTGGCAGGCGCCGGCAATGCATAGGTCGCCTTCATCCACTCCACCTCAGCCTGGGGCGTTCGCCCAAACAGGCGCTTGAACTCGCGGCCAAATTGCGAGGCGCTTTCGTAGCCCACGCTGAACGCCGCCGTCGAGGCGTTCATGGCGTTGCGCAGCATCAACAGTCGCGCCTGGTGCAGGCGCGTCGACTTCAGGTATTGCATGGGCGAGGCGTCCGTCACGCTGCGAAAGTGCACGTGGAAGCTGGGCACGCTCATGTTGGCTTCGCGGGCGAGCGCCTCGACATCCAGGCGCTCCTGATAGCTGCTATGAATCTTGCGGATCGCGCGGGTGATCTGGCCGAAGTGGCCCTGGCGACCCAGCGCCGCGCGCATCGAGCCGCCCTGCTCGCCGGTGAGGATGCGGTAGTAGATTTCCCGCACCAGCGACGGTCCGAGAATGGCCGCGTCACCCGGCGTGCTCATGGCTTCCAGAAAGCGCAGCGTCGAAGTGTACAACCCATCATCCATGGGCGAGGCGTACATGCCCTTGGGCGGGGCATCGCTCGGGCCGAGCGCCTCGTCGACCTGCAGTATCAACTCGCTTGCCAGCTGCAGGTCCAGGCGCATATACACCGCCAGCATGGGCTCCGCTTCGCTGGCGTCGGTTTCCATGGTGAATGGCACGGGAACGGACACCACCAGGTAATGCCGGGCATCGTAGACGTAGAGGTCATTCCCCAGGTAGCCGCGCTTGCGTCCCTGGCACAGGATCACGATACCGGGGTCATACAGGACCGGCGTGCGGCTCAATGGCCGGTTCGAGCGCAGGAAACGTACGTCCTCCAGGGCGCTGAGGTTGTAGCCTTCCACCGGCGCCAGCCGCTCCATCAACGCCACCATGCGTGCAGTATGCGGATCAGCCTGGGTCATCCAATTCTCCTTTCTGCGGTTCGCTCAGCCGTCGGTCGAACGGGTCAGCACTTCCCATTGATCGATCTCACTGGCGGCCCGACTGAGCTTATCGCGCACCAGGCTCAATGCATCGCTGCCCAGCAACAGATGGGCGGGCGGCGTCGGGCTAGCAATCACCTGCAACATCGCCCGCGCCGCCTTGTGCGGGTCACCGAGTTGCTTGCCGCTTTTTTCCTGGCGCGCCTGGCGAACCGGGTCAAAGCTGGCGTCATAGTCGGCAATGCTGCGCGGGGTGCGCTGCATCGAGCGACCGGCCCAGTCCGTTCGAAACGAACCGGGCGCGACGGCTGTCACGAAAATGTTGAACGGTTGCAACTCCTTGCTCAGGGTATCGGAGATTCCTTCCAGGGCGAACTTGCTCCCGCAGTAGTACGCAATGCCCGGCATCGTGATGGTGCCCCCCATCGACGTGATGTTGAGGATATGCCCGGCGCGGCGCTGGCGGAAATAGGGCACGAAGGCCTTGGTCACCGCCACCGCGCCAAACACGTTGACGTCGAACTGGCGGCGCAGCTCTTCCAGCGGCGATTCTTCGAAAATGCCCTCGTGGCCGTAGCCGGCATTGTTGACCAGCACGTCGACCGGGCCGTGGGCGGCTTCTGTGGCGGCGACAACGCTGTCGATTCGGGCGAAGTCGGTGACATCCAAAAGAACACCGTGGGCCCGGTCGGCAGACAATTGCTCGAAGGCCTGCAAGGCCGCCTCGCTGCGCACGGTGCCGATGACCCCGTGGCCGGCCGCCAGCGCTTCTTTGGCCAGGGCGTTGCCGAAACCACTGCTCACGCCGGTGATGAAGAGGGTTTTTATGCGGTGCATGGCGAACTCCTGTCGGTAGGTGTGCGCCATGGTAGCCACCGGCCTGCGGGCCACCTATGCCGGTTTGCCTCGCAGCCTTGCCTATTCCTATCAGGCAAAGAACACCGTGGCGAACACCAGGGTCGGCAAATTTGCCCTGGGGTCCCGGGCCTGAATATAATGCGATTCATTATCAATTATGTATGTTTCCGGGATGCTGATGCGCAGCAACGACACACTGGGCAATGCCGACCTCACCCTGCTCTATCGCAGCCACCATTCCTGGTTGCACAGCTGGCTGAGCCGGCGCATCGGCTGTCATGAAAGCGCGGCGGACCTGGCGCAGGACACGTTTGTCCGTCTGCTCAAATCGCGTCAATTGAGCCCCTTGCGCGAACCCCGGGCTTATCTGAGCAGCATCGCCCGTGGGCTGATGATCGATCGGTATCGCCGCCGCGAGCTCGAACGCGCCTACTTCGAGAGCCTCGCGCTGCTTCCTCCACAAGCGGCCCCCTCTGAAGAAGAGCGGTTGCTGATTCTTGATAGCCTCGAGCGCATAGACCGCCTGCTGGACCTGCTCAAACCGAGGGTTCGCGAGGCTTTTCTACTCGCCCAGCTCGACGGCCTGACCTGCCTGCAAATAGCCGAAAAACTGGGTGTTTCCCGCTCCACGGTGGAGCGCGACCTGGCCAAGGCCCTGCAACACTGCTATCGCTTGCGTTATGCCGAACAGTGAAGCGCAAGCGCTGGATCCGGCGGTGGTCGACCAGGCGATCCACTGGCTGGTGCGCCTGCGCTTCAACCCTGCCGATGAGCAAACCCAGCGCAGTTTCGAGCACTGGCTGCAGCAGCGTCCGGAACATCGGTTAGCGTGGCAGCGCGTGGAAGCGCTTGGCGATGACTTCGCGGGCGTGCCACCTGATTTGGCCCGGCACACCCTCAAGGGTGCCCGCTCAGGCCTGCATCGGCGCCAAAGCCTCAAGCTACTGGGGGCATTGGCCACCTTGGGTGGCGCGGCCTGGCTGGGCCGCGACTACACGCCGCTACCGTCCATGCTTGCCCAGCAGCACAGCAAGACCGGCGAACAGAAGCGCTTCCAACTCGATGATGGCAGCCTTGTCCAGCTCAACAGCGACAGTGCGGTCGACAGCTATTTCAATGCTCAGCGGCGCCTGATCGTTCTGCGGCGCGGCGAAATCATCGTCAATACCGGCGCCGATGCGGGCTCGGCTCAACCGCGTCCTTTCTGGGTACAAACCCGCGACGGATTGATAAGCACTCTGAATGCCCGGTTCCTCGCGTATGAGCGTGACGACGGGACCCTCATCGCGGTACAGCGCGGCGCAGTCAGCGTCTTTCCTGGATCCAGCCAAACCCTTACGGTCAACAACACCGTCCAGGCCGGCAATCAGCGGCTGTTCACCTCGGATGGCGTTCGTGAATTCAAGGATAACGGCCTGGATGTATGGAGCTGGAGTGACGGGGTGATCAGCGCACGCAACATGCACCTCGGTGATTTCATCGGGGCCTTGTCGCGCTATCGCCCCGGCCTGTTGCGCTGCGCCGAAGAGGTCTCGGGCCTGCGGGTTTCCGGCACCTTTCAGCTCGCCGACACCGACCAGGTACTGGCATTGGTTGCGCAGTCACTGCACCTGCGGATCGATTATCGAACCCAATATTGGGTGACCTTGAGCGCCGCCAGCTAAGTATTTTTTTGCCGCCTATCAACATCAAATAAAAATGAGGTGATTTCTCATTCTCGTTCGGCATGTAAGAAAAGGCCGACCTACAGGCCGATCTGCCGATCCCCTTCCCACGGAGCGAGTTAATGAGTGCGTCCCCGGTTCCCCAGCGTCATCGACTGAATCGTGCCATCCACGGTGCGATCTTCGGCGTCATCGTCAGCAGCTACGCGCTACCCACCCTGGCGCAGCCCTCGACCGTTGAGCAGACCCACCCGGTGCACCAGTGGAACATTCCTGCCGGTCCCCTGGCACCGGCGCTTGACCGCTTTGCCCGCGAGGCGGGAATCAGCCTTTCCTTCGATGCTTCAAGCGTGGCGAACCGCAATACCCGGGGCGTGAGCGGCACACTCGATACGTCCGAAGCCCTGTCGTCATTGTTGCAGGGGAGCGACATGGCGATACAGCAGCAAGGCCCGAACGCTTACTTGCTGACGCCGCAACCCAAGGCGGATGCCGACCTCGAGGAGTATCGCCTCGCGCCTATCCTCGTCAACGCCAAGGCCAGGGCTGATGGCACCGAAGACCCCAACTCGGTGGTCGCCCAGGAACTCTGGGTCGGCGGCAAGGTGGCCACTAGCATCCTCAATACGCCCGCCTCGGTGTCCGTGGTGACCGACAAGGAAATGAAGCAACGCAGCGTGAGCACGACCGAAGAACTGCTGCAATACACGCCAGGGGTCATTACCGACTATTACGGCACTGACGACCGCAACGATTACTTCCAGATCCGCGGCTTCCAGGCCACGACCTATCGGGACGGCCTGACCCTGGGTTCGATGCGCGGTGTGCGCGAAGAGCCTTTCGCCTATGAGCGCGTTGAAGTAATACGCGGCGCCAACTCGACGCTGTTCGGCCCGGCCGACCCGGGCGGCTCGGTGAACTTTGTCAGCAAGAAGCCGCGCTTCGACAAGTTCGGCCAGGGCTACGTCACCTACGGTTCTTTCGACCATGTCGAAACCGGCATCGATGTCGGCGACTCGTTGAACGAGGACAAAACCGTGGCCGGTCGCTTCACGGCAAAGATGCAAGACAGCGATCGCGAGTACGAGCATTCACGGGATGACAACAAGTTCCTGATGGGCGGCCTGACCTGGTCACCCACGGACTTCACCTCGGCCTCGGTGATCGTGGATTACCTGAAAACCCAAAGCTCGCCCAACAGCGGCGGTTACCCGCTGGACAAGGAATACGACCGTGACAAGTTCTACGGCGAGCCCAGCTACAACTTCCACGATGTCGAACGTACCAACATCAGCGGCACCTTCAGCCATGATTTCGACAATGGCTTCGTGCTGCGCAGCAACCTGCGCTACAGCAAACTGACCGATGATTTCGGCTATGTGTTCCTCAGCGACTCCCCTACCCGCACCGGCACTACCGTCCCGCGTTATATCTTCGGCACTGACAGCGACGCCGAGCAACTGAACGGCAACTTGATGCTGCAATACGATGCCCGCTTCGAAAACATCGACAGCAGTACATTGGTGGGCGTGGAGTATGGTGATTCTTCCACCGAGGAACGCTCCGTCTATGCCACGACAGGCTCCATCGACCTGGCCAACCCCGTGTTCACGGGTGTGCCCAGCGGCGTAGCGCCCTATAGCAACGACAAGCTCGACACGAAAACCAAGGCCGTGTTCCTGCAGCAGAACCTGTCCTTCTATGAGCGCTTCATCGTCACCGCCGGTGTGCGCAACGACTCGCTGGATCTGTCCAGTACCGACATCAACAACGTAAAAGCGTCGGATAACTTCTCCGAAACCTCCTATCGCGGCGCACTGACCTATATCGTCAACGACGAAGTGTCCACCTACGTCAGCATGGTCGAGTCGGTCTCGCCACCCACCGTCGGCGTTGTCCCCAAGACAGGCCGGCAATATGAAGTGGGTGTGAAATATGCGCCCATCGGCATGGACGCGTTGTTCTCGGCGGCGGTCTACGACCTGACCCAGGAAAATGTCAGCATCGCCGTCGTACTGCCCAGCGGTGTCATCGAGCAACAAACCGTTGGCGAATCACGGGTACGCGGCCTGGACCTGGAAGCCAAGGCTGAGCTGACCCCCAACCTGAGCCTGGTGGGTGGCTACTCCTACATGGAGTCCGAAGTGTTGCGCGGTACGTTGTACGACGGCAGCTCACTCAAAGGAAATGAGTTCGCCACGGCGCCAAAACACTCTGCGTCGCTGTGGAGCTATTACAACATTCCCGACACCGATGTCAGCGTTGGCCTGGGCGCGCGTTATGTGGGTTCTTACTACTTTGACGCGGCCAACACCGGCACCAGCGATGGCACGACGCTCTTCGATGCGGCCTTCAACTACAAACTCTTCAAAGGCACTGACCTGGCGGTTAACGTCAGCAACCTGCTGGATGAGCAACATGTGGTCGGTTCGGGGACTGCGAACTACTACAACCCGGGCCGCGAAGTGACCGCGAAGTTGAGTTACAACTGGTAAAAAGCTGGCCGTTCATGATGGGGCTCGGCCTGATACGGGTCAGTCATTGAAGGGCGTAAACCGACGAAGGGGTTCAAACCCTTCCGACTTCAAAAATTAATCATCGAAAATCATTCACTTAGAGAATACAAAACTGCCGTTTTATATCTAAAGAGTTGATTCTGAAACGTAAGGGGGCTGAGCCCACTGACAGAAGGTACTCAGCAGCCAGTTGAGTATCCCAGCAAACGATGTAGACTCGCCTTAACGCGTAACGTTAAGCATTAAGAGATGATCAGAAGCTTCAGATGCGCCGACACCCAAGCTCTTTTTGAAACCGGCAAAACCCGGCGCTGGGCAGCCATCCTTTCAGTGGCAGAACGAAAGCTGGGCCTGCTCGATGCTGCGGTCGATCTCAACGACCTGCGCTCCCCTCCTGGAAACAGGTTGGAGGAGCTGTATGGCGACAGGGAAGGCCAGCACAGCATCCGGGTTAACGGTCAGTACCGAATCTGTTTTGTCTGGGGCGCCAACGGTCCCGAAAATGTAGAAATCGTAGATTATCACTGAGGTGAGTCATGTTTAAGAATGGCATGAGGCCCGTACACCCTGGAGAAATTCTCAAAGAAGAGTATCTGGAACCGCTTGGCCTTACCGCAGCTGCGCTTGCAAGGGCGTTGCACGTTTCTGCCCCCACCGTAAATGACATTGTCTTGATGCGCCGTAGCATCAGCGCGGATGTTGCTTTGCGCCTGGCCGCCGCATTGGAAACGTCAGCGCAGTTTTGGCTGAATCTGCAGACTGCGTATGATTTACGTACAGCTGAGATTGCTAAAGGGGAACAGATTCACAGGGAAGTGGAGAAGGTTCCTCACTGCGCATAACCAGCACAAAACAGAAATTTGAGCCCAGCAAAATAGCTGGGCTTTTTATTGGGCATAAAAGACATCACGCGTTTGCCGCAAGCGTTTTTTGCGCCAGGACGACGAGTGACTAGAGTCAGCCTATATGCCTGGCCCCGTCACGCGAGCCGGCAACCTGGCCAGCCGATCCCAACCCTCGGCACTGATCCCTGAACAGTTCAGCAACGCCAACGTGTGCAGCGGCAATTGCTCCAACACCGGCACTGCGGCTGAGGTAATCCGCGACTCCCCAGGATCTGCCGAGATCGTCAGATCACTCAACGGCAGCCGAACAAGGTGGGCCACCCCAGCGTCGGTGAGCCAAGGGCTGTCATACAAACCCAGGCGCCGCAGCGGCAGATCGCGCAAACAGGCCAGGTCGGCATCGCGCAGATCCAGGCCGCTTATTTCAAGTTGCTCCAACGGCAAACCCAACTCGACGAGCTTGCGCAGAACCTTGCCATCCACGCCGCGACAAAAGCTGAGATTCAGCCGCTTCAGTGGCAGGCCGGCGAGTTGTTTCAGTTCCTTCCAAGTGAGGTCGTTCAATGACAGGTCCAAGGACTCCAACTCCAAACCACGCAGATCACTCAACGTATCTGCATCGATGCCTTGCACATCGGAAAGCCCCAGGCGCTTGAGTGGAAACCCGTGCAGCACATCGAGCCGCTCGATGACTTGCCGTGAAGATTTTAGATCCAGGTCGGCGAGCGGCATGCCCTCCAAGGTTTCAAGGTCGTCCTCGCCAACATACGAAGACGAGAGCGAAAGCCGTTCGATGGGCAGCCCCGCAATGGCGTGCAGCGTGGCGTCCGTTGCGTAACATTGATCCAGGCTCAGGGAGCGCAACGCGCTCAGGTGGGAGAGCCATGCGGGGGCCTCCAGAATTGCACCGCTCCAACCGAGGGACAGTTGCTCAAGGGGGTGACTGCATAAATGCGCCATCCCACGGGAAGTCAGCTCGCCGACGCGCTCCAGCGTGAGTGATCGCAACCTGAGGTTTGACAGCCCGAGAAGGCCATCATCGGTGACGTCATCGCAACGGTTCAGCGACAGTTCTTGCAGCGGGCTATTGCCGAGTTGTTTGAAGAATTTGTCGTCGAAGTCCTGGCCGTAGGTGCTTAACGTCAGTCGGCGCAGCCGATCGAGGGAAGGTAGGCTGGTGGCGTTATCGGCACGGGAGAATCCGCTGATCTCCAGGCGCTCGAGAGCGAGGTCTGGCACACGTTGCCATACACTTGGATCGCAGCTGAAACGTGGGCTGTTGAGCACCAACGTGCGCAAGGGCAGCCCAGCCAGGGCGTCGCACCAGGCCGGCTCGGCGTTATCCAGCTCCAGATGATCGACCGGCAGGTTGCGAAGCTGCGCCAGCAATGGCCCGGGGCGATTGGTATGTGCCGCGGTGTTCAACTGAGTAATGACGACGTTAGCAGCCGGATCCCACAGGCCTGCGGCGAGGCGTACGCCGTCTAATGAAACCTCGGCGGTGTCGAGCAGATCGCGGTAAAGCGCGGCACGTGTGGCGATGTCATCGGGGTCGGTGGCGAGTTGGGTGGTCAGCGCGTTGCGGGTGGGGTTGTGCACGGTTTAGGAGTCCGAAGTGCGCGAGCGCTGGGCAGGCTGCGAAAGAGAAAAGTGGCCATAAGGGAAGCATAAAAAAGAGCCTCGCTGAAGAGGCTATTGAGACGGAAAACGAGATCCTCGGCCCTGTTCCGAGTCACAGATTCCTGGCAGGAGATCAACGACCGCGCCCCTCTGAACAGCTCACCCACCTAAAGGCTGTACAAATCCCCTGTGGCGAGGGAGCTTGCTCCCGCTGGGCTGCGCAGCAGCCCCCCTGTGAACGCTCCGCACCCAAGCGGAAGCAAACCCTAGCCACCGTTGGCAGCCCAAAACCAAGGTAACGAAATACCACCGCTGACAGGCTAAACGTCCTACATCAAGCTCGGAAAGCGGCGTCTTGTAGCCCCCGGACAAGCCAGCCTATATTCCATCGTCGCCCTAATGGCGACTCGGGTTTGGCGACCCGATTAACGAGGTAGCTCCTTTCAATTGAATGAGGTACTACCGATGAAACGATACATGCCCATCACCGGCATCAACTGCATCCCCGCCACCCTGCTCATCGACACCGAAGCCCCGCTCGACGTCCTCTTCGAAACCGCCGACTACCGCATCCGCACCGTGACTCAACTGCTGGAAAACATCGCATTCCGCTCGGAAATCAGCTCCGACACGCTGGTGCTCTCCGACCTTTGCAAAATGCTGACGATATCGCTGCGCGATGGGTGTGATGTGATGGATGTGATTGGGAGGCGGTTGCGGGCGCAGGCGGCTGAGTAAATGAAAACGGGCGACCTTTGGGGTCGCCCGTTTCACGATCCGTTAGAGACACTGCCACTGCTGTCATCGATGATGTGGTGAAGGACTGGAAGCGCTGGAGAGTCAATCTGCTAGGTTGCTCGGTAACCCAATGCCACCCATTTAAGCGGGGTAGCATTGGTTTTATTTGTGGCCATAACGTAGTCCATCTGCTGCGATGAGCTGTGGCGCAGTTCGTCAAGAACTGCGCCACAATTGCGCCAAAATCTCCTCAAACAGCGCCAACACAACCATGCCTTCGCCACGACCGGAATCGATCACGGTTCCCAAGACCTCGGCACGCCGATTAAAAAAAGGGGACACTCTGCATCTCATAAAATAAATCCGTCCCCTTTCCCTTCCTGCATATCGCTTTCGGTTCAAGAGAGCGGGATTTTTCCACTCACAAAAGAGACACGTCTCACAGGTCGTGTCGAAAAAAACAACAAAAACGACGTCTCAGATCCCTCAGGAACAGACCACGGTTCAAAGAAGGGCTGTCACTTCTTCGTGGAAAAACGTGGCCTATCCCTTGTCAGTTTTCAGCTTCTATCTAGGGTCGACGACATCCAGTGCCCGGTTTGCCAATAGCTGACTCAGCTCGATCAACTGTTGCAGCCCTAATGCAACATGCCGTCGAGAATCCTCCAGGTCGAACGCCAAATCGCCAGCCATGGCATTGGCGGAGGCCAAGGTTTCGCTGAGATTTGCCAACAAGCTTTCAGCATCGACGCCCTCCACGACTGTGAACAACTGGTCCGGAGGCAGCTTCTTGTCGGGCTGGGCGGGTTTGGGGTTCAGATAGGAATCGATGACGCGTTCGGCGTTGGCGTCGGCAGCGATGTCCAGGTGCAGCGGTGGAACGGGTGGGTCGGGGATGAGTTTGTCCATATGGACCTCCTAACGTCAGTCGGATCCGCCACTGTTCGCGACTAAACGAAGTGGGGTGGCGGCTGTGCACAGGTTAGTCGACCGGGACGTTAGGAAACCGGCGCACCCGAAAGTGCCCTGCGCACAGCTACCATAAAATCAGCGACAACACTGTAGCCTGACTTCAAGGAGAACCTTGCGCCTAACGAATACCGAGCGACTAAACCCGACCGCTGGATTGGCAGCGGTGGACAAAGACTAGGCACCGAAATCAGCAGGCGCAAGGGACTGGGATTTTCTAGGAAATGTCCTGCAAGTCAATGGGGAATATTCGCTCCGTCGATTCCTACGACAAGCCCGTTTGACCATTCCACAGCGAAACAAATTGCGTATAGTCCCGCCCGCCGCCCTTACGGCAATCAGTTTTGGCAGCCCACAATCTCTGAAGGAGCATGAGTTTTGTACAAGAAATTTACAGCGATCGTTTTGCTGCTATTGAGCGGCTGTTCACTGCATCCGCATACCAAGGACGAGCTGCTGAACACTGGAAAAACCAGCCCCGAATACTGTCTGACGCAAGAGCGGGCAGTGGTGGAAGAACGGGTACAAGGCTACCTGAACCACTGCTTTCACCCGCAAGTGACCGAACTCACGACCGGTGGGACACTCGTCAATACCATCCAATTGAAAGTCGACAGCAATGCCGAAAGAAGCGACATGGTGCTATGGGCGCCGACAATCTACGGCAGCCAGTTCTATATGAACGTGATCGTCTCGGAAAAGAACCCCGCCTGCAAAACCACCATGACTGCCGTGGCTTCAGGCTGGGCCTTCGAGCGAAATTTTCCGAAGATCCTGGAAAGCGCGAATGGAGGAGACCCGTGGTGCCCGCTGTAAACTCTTAGTACGCGAACCCGGGACACCCAAGGCACGACAGGAAGAAAAAGAAGGGGACAGCAAAATAAACCTGCCCATGGCGAGCGATCACAGTCCGGCTTTTGTGGCGAGGGGATTTAGCGAAACGTCGCACCGCCCCGCTGGGCTGCGCAGCAGCCCTAGAGCAGTAAACTCAAATCTTCCTGACACACCGAGTTTGATCGTTCCCACGCCCTGCGTGGGAATGCATCCCGTGACGCTCTGCGTCACCTCCCAGAAGCGGAACGCGGAGCGTCCCTGGCGACATTCCCACGCAGGAGCGTGGGAACGATCGAATAAATCCCCCTTTTCGAAATCCCCTCGCCACAATGAAGTTATTGGACCGCCTGCCTGGCTGATTCGGAAGGCGTCGTTGTGACAGCCGGCTCTATAACTTTCGCGGAACGCCCTGTCTCGACATCGCGAACTTCGTAATACCACCACTTCATCGAAGAAACGCCATAAATCCCATAGGTACGGCCACCAACCAAATCCACGGTCATTTCAATTGGACGTGTGTATTCGGTTCCAATGGCGCGCTTAACGGAAAGTTTATGCCTTCCTGCACCGAGTCGATACTCGGTTTGACGGGCTAGCCAATATAACGATGTATCGTCATCGATTTTGTCTATAGACAAACTCTTGTCGAACTGCCGAATTGTCGCGACCTCGTCCCAGGGCCTCCCTTCTGCGTTTTTATGCTCGTAATGAATGCATCCGGTCAGCGTGAAGCAAAACAACATCACTGCGATAAAACGTAAAACGATATCGTGACGCATCAATGGGCCTCCAAGGCGCGCTTTTATTTCGATCCAGCAAAACAATGGGAAAAGTGTACAGATTTATTTTATAAACCGAGCAAAACCAACAAATCTGCCCCTCTGCGTTTCACAAAATAAATCTGAGAATCATCTGCCCCCTCCACCAAGCAGTTCTTTCGTTTTTCTATCCATAACAATTCTAAAGAAACTCTTTAATGCAACAACACACTTATTTGCTCCGACAAACCAACCGATATAAATCCCCGTTCACCGTCATCAAACTCACCCACCTTCTTAAAAAGCAGACCTTGCTTTTCAGATAGCAAATAATGAAAACTCAAATCTTCCTCTACATCCCCCGACCATCCCCTATCAAGAGCAACTCGAACATCAAACCCCTTAGGGAGCGCTGCCACATATGAACAACGCTCTGTCTCAAGCACACTAGCGACGGTTTCAATAGACAGCTTCGACAGGCGCAACGCACCAAAAAACTTAATTTTTCCTTCCGCCTCGACAATGTACTCTTGCGAGTTACTGCCACCAACAACCTCATACCCCCTAAACTTCAATGCCCCCCACAATTTTCGATGGCGGACAATCCGTGTATCTGGCTGCCATGCCGAACTACCTAGAAAAAACCACAGACCGTAATCAGGAAATTTCTTCTCAATTAGATCATACAAATAACTTAATACTGAGGATACGGAATCGCTTGACGCCCCGGCAGTCAAAAAGCTTGCCACCGAGAGCTCCCCGCCCCCTCGCTTCCCCGCACAGCGAATGTTAAACACCTCATTATTTACTAACAAATCAGGCGCACTCGTAACTTTAATATCAGTAGTCATAATGATTCCCGATTTCATCATTAAAGTGGGAGCCGCGATTTTGAGGATTCCCAACACCAAAGTCATGACCTCCCGCATCATCTCGGACTCTTACCGTTTTGGTACCACCACCTGACGCAGAGCAAAAAAGGGGACAAGCAAAAAAGGGGACAGATTTGAATGGCACTTACTTAACCTTCTTCGGGTGTCCATTCTTCTTGACCTCGGCCCTTGCTGATCGACGTGTTTTCATCAGCATGGGGTAAGGCTTGGGTTCTTCGTTTTATGGCGCGCGGCTCAATCCTGCCTGGACGCTTACCGATACGCTTCTGGGCAATCAGCTCAAGCAGATTCAGCATTTTGTCCTCTTGCTCTTGAGCCTCGTACTGCCTCCACGCAAGGCACAGCTGAAGGCTATGTTTGAAGCTCAGCTCGCGAGGCAGGCAGTCGGCTAACAGAGCTGATTGCGTCATGAGCATCCGTATCAGGTTGTGCGCCAGCAGGTAAACCCATAACTCTTTGACGGCCATATCCGGCGTCTTGCAGCTCAGTGCTTCAAGCCCCATCGTAGTCTTGAGGTTGCGCAGATCCAACTCCACATGCCATCGATCCTTGAACAGGGATTTGAGGGAAGCTTTTGGCGCTTGCTGCGGGCAACTCAAAGTGGTGACCAGGATTTTCCCGCCAGCCTTCAATTCACGTACCGTCAGCGTTTCAGGTGCCTTGTCGTAATAGGCCTGACTCATCCAGGACGGCTTTGCCTTTGGTTTTTTCAGCTCAACCAAATGATCTTCCGACCCCAAGGCCCTCCCCAACTGAAAGTCCGTGCTGCGCCGTCGAGCGCCATATTGTTCGAACACCCCGTCCACGCCTCGATGTTGCAATTCACACAATAAAAAGTAGGTAGCGTAGTAGGCATCGCCCAGCACAATGTCACCTCGTACCAAGGTATCGAGCATGGTTCTGAGTAGCGTCTGTTCATCGCCTCCTTTACCGCGAAAACGTCCCAACGAGGCGTCCAAAACAGCACCGCTGGCGAGGCAAACAATCCCCACTAAACGGCAGATGGGAAAGCCCAGTCCGGCCTTCTGCCCACGAGATTGCGGGTAGGCCTCTTGGTTGGCCGGCGTATCCGGCAGGGTCACCGTAGTGCCATCCACGAGACGAACGGGTCGCCCCATCCAACGCCACGATGACGGACCCCGGTTGCTCATTGATGACCCCGTGGAGCTCAACAAGGTTGAAACCATCTCCACCGGCAACCGCGCTCTAGCTTTGCAGTAGGCACCGGTATGAACGCTGTTGGGTTTCAAACCCTCGCAGGAGCGTTTGATGGATAAATCATTCACGGCATTCTGGCAGGACCGATCGGCGCTCATTGCCTGGGACAAAAACATGGACAGCGTTTCGGTCGGGGGAAATAGCCGCTGGCGATGCTTGGGTATCGACGACTCGACACCCCGCAATAACTCAGGATCGGAGAGCAGCTTGAAGAAAGCATGAGCATTGCTGTTCGTGGCGTGCTGGCGCATACGGTACTGTTGATGTCGGACGATTTGGCGTCTACGATTCACTCGGGCTGTGTCCTTGCTTGATCGGTGTGTGTTCGCAACTATCACCGTAGACCAAGGCCAGCCTTTTTTCATTTTTTCGCAGTCGTATCAGCTAGTTAGCTGTTAAGTAAGTGCCATTCAAATCTGTCCCCTTTTCGCACTTTTTCAGCCCCCTTTTTCACGTACTTTTTAATCATGATTCAAATGCTTAGCCGCCTGATTCAAAAGGATCATGAACTCTTCTAACTCAAAACTCCAACTCCCGCCTTTAACAGGGGGGTAAATTTCGATCTCAACTGATCTGCCAGGCTCACAGGTTACTTCAGCCAGCTGGTCAGTTCCCGCCCATATTTCAAATACCAAATTTTCACGATCTGGCGGGCTAGCTATCATTGAAGATAAATGATTCATGGTTTTGGTGGCTCCAATAGACCAATAAATTTCCCATTAGCATCATAACGTAGCCCCCGACCGTCGGGAGCGATTACATCCATTACCTTTCCAAATCTCCCCGTATCCTTATAGGCTACAGTTGTCGCAGGATTGCTCAGAATTTCATCAGCTATTTTTTGACCTTGAGCGTTAATTTCGGAGGGACTTCCTTTAACGCTTGGGAACGCACTGCCTTCACGGCTACCGTGTTTCTGAAGAGCTCGGCCAGCTAGCGAAAGCTGTCCAGACTTATCCGCCGGATCCAACAGTTTTCCCGCATTCGACAAATCTTCGATGCTCTTCCCTGCAAACGAGCCTTTTGCACCGCCTATACCACCGCTCTTCTCCGGCAAATCACAAGGCCCAGTGTTATGCACCCAGGTCTTGAGCTCTCCCACATAGAACGTGTGGCCGATATCGACCGTTAGGTTATATGTTTTGCCGATTGGCGCGTAAAGCTCCAAGGACTCGACTTCCGATGAGGTATTTTCTGTCTCTCCGTCGGCCAGCGATTGCAGCAAGTCGCCAGGCTTCAGGTCGATAACGGGGATGAAGTCACGTTTGGCCGGTACGTAAAACGGATGGCTTGACGTGACCAGCAGTGTTTCGCCTTGCGCGGAGCCATCGTGACGCACGCTTTTGAGTTTGAGGCGGTAAATTGGCTGGTCGCTACGCTGGTGAGTAGCGAGGATCGCAGCCGCAAAGGGCTTGCCGCCTTTTTCCGGTTTACTCCATACCACGTCGCCGACTTGCAGCGTTTCGATGGCTCGGTCGCCCTCTGGCGTCGATACCATCGTCCCGGCGGCAAAGCAGCAGGGGCCTTTATTTCCTGCGGTTGGGTTACTCACCAGTGGGCCTTTTGACCCCTTCCCATCCGCTACCACAACGGGCGTAGGCTCTTTCGAACCTCTATTTTTCGAAAGTACCCCCGTCAACACCGAGGCCATAAACTGACCGCCGCCGATCAGGTATTTGTCCGTTTCGAACTTTGGATCGAGCGTTGTATCTTCTATCTCATCCGCGATTTCTTTCCCTATGGCTTCGCTGAATTGTTCGGTTTTCTCAAGCAGTGCTTTACCCGGCTCGGTTTCGGAGGCCGCGTTGATGACAGCCAGTTGCACGAGCCCTTTAGGGCCTTGTGCCATAGCAATGACCACGGAGATCGCTTGCTTCTCGTCCTCATGCGCAGCAGCGTACTCATTGATCCCCGAAAATGTCCGTAAGGTATCTTGGGCAAGGCTGAGCTTCTCGACATCGTCATCAGTGACAGAGGTAGGGGCGAGTTCCAAACCCGATGGGCGCTCTGCGTTAGACGAGTGCACCTGAACTTCTTTGCTTATGGCCTCGACCTGCTTAACATCCACACCAGCGAGCCGGCCTACCTCAGCCAGCACCCGCTCTTGGAAGTCCGGGTTACTCATGGTCTTCATGGCCTGAGCACGCGTAAGACCGCCGATGATCAACGCCTCCATAGTCGCTTCGGCGAAATCGACGCCCACCATCGCCGAGGCACCCGCATCCATTTTCCGCCCCAACCCTGCCTCGATCTTGTTGACCGCCGCATTGAAGTCGTAGCCGGCTTGCTGGAAGTTCTGCTTGGCCGTTTCGTCGTAGTTGCGGAGTTGCTTGGTCCACTCCTTGGCGGTTTCAATCGGCGTAAGGGCTGCCGTCACGGAAGACTTGGTCACGTACAGGTCTGTACGGTGTTCATCATCCCGGGTGATTTCGTAGGCTTTGTCGACGTCGCGGTTCAGGCCTTTGGTCGAATCGGCTCCGGTCCCGGCGTCATTGCGCACCACGACGTCGCCCGCCCCCACGGTGGCACGTACGAGCTGTTGGCGGTCCTTCTCATAGTTCCAGCCTTCGACACTCCAGCCGTTCTTGTCCTTTTCGCCCTTGCCGACCTGACTACTGTCCTGGGCTCCGCCGCCCCCCTTGGAGTAGCTGCCACCGACGTTCAGGTAATAGCCATGCTCCTTGTCCTTGCCAGCGATGTCGCTGAAGCCCAGCGTGCCGGTGTCAAGTTTGAGCTTGCCGGTATCCGAAGCGATAAGCGCCCCGTCGAGCTGGGTGTGGTTTTCGGTACGGATGTCGACCTTGTCCTGCCCGGTGATGCGGGTCTGTTGCTCGACCCATTCGGTCGAGCCAGAGGTCTGGCCATAGCCGACCGAACCACTGACACCCGCTCCTGGCCCCACGGTTACTGTCACGCTGAGGTCGAATTCCTTGCCTTCGACCTTGCCCGTATCAGGCACCGACGAGACATTGAGGTCACGGCCAACCCGGCCGATGACTTCATTGCCGCGCAGGTCCGCACCGGCGATATTCGTGTCTTTGCCGCTGGTGAAGCCCAGGCGATTACCTGCGTACAGATAGGCCTGTTGTTGCCGCTGGGCTTCACGCTCCAGGTTGCCTCTGCCCAGATTGACGCTGGCGTAGATGCCGACGCCTTCAGAGCCGACGCTGAGGCCTACCTCACCGCCGCCGCTCTTGCGGGTATTGTCGCTGCCGCTGTCGTTCTGGGCGGCGCGAATGTTCAGGTTGTTTGCTGCGCGCAGGTCGATATCACGCTGAGCCTTGACCTGGGAGCCAATCAGGTTCAGATCATTGCTCGCCTGCAGGTTGACGTCCCGCGCCGCATCCAGGGAAGTGACCGTCGACGTTTGCTGTTCGCTGTCGCCGCTGGCAATACCATTGCTGCCACCGACGCCAAGCTTGAAGCCGCCGCTGGTTCCACCATGGATACCACCCCAACTTTGTCGCTCACGAGTCTCTTCGGCATAGCTGCCTTTGGCGGCATCGAGGGTGACATCGCGTCCCTTGACATTGATATCGCGACCGGAGATCAATTGGCTGCCGCTGATCTGAACATCGTTGTTGGCAGCAATGTTCAGATCGTTGCCTGCGTTCAGCGTCGACGAGCGACGGGTCTGTTCAATGACCTGCTGACTGGTGCTCTGCTTGCTGTTACCGATCTTGGCGTCGAACGTAGGGCCTGAAACAAATTGGGAAACGCCGTCCACAGCCTTCAACGTACTGGAAGCCTTGCTGACACCATCTTCGCCCTGGCCGGCACCTTTGACGACATCGCGGGTTCGGCCGTAGTTGTGGTTCATGCTCAGGCTGGCGCCGTTTCGTTCGCTCTCGCGTTGATGCTCGATCAGTTGCATTTCGCGGGCAGCGTCGATCTTGATATTGCGACCGGCCGTCAAGTCGATATCGTTGAACGCCTCAAGGTCTGAGCCGATCTGGGTGATATCTCGCTTGGCGTTGACGGCCAGGTTTTGACCGGCACTGATCTGGCTGGCAGCAGCGGTTTGCTGCTCCAGCCGGTTTTTCTCTTTGGTGCGGTCCGCACCGGCGAAGAAATTGATGCCGTTGGCATCCGAAGACACACCGATCCCGGCTTGTTTGTTCTTTTCCCAGTCCTGCTCGGAACGGCTGTTCTGCGCAGCCAGCACATTTACGTCGCGTCCGGCATTCAAGCTGACGTTGCGCCCGGCATCGATGCCGCTGCCGATCAGGTTGATATCGCGTTCTGCCTGCAGGGTCGCATCACGATCAGCGGAAACCTGGCTGCCCACGCTGGTACTACTTTGCGCTAGCCGACCCGCTTCCTTGGCCGAGGAGATCGAGAGGAAACCACCCGACACCGATAACCCGTTTTTCTTCTTGTACTCCTCACTCCGGCTATAAGCCGTATCGTTGGCCGAGACGAGGTTAATGTCGCCACTGTCCTTGACCAGACCCGCACGCAGTTCCACATCATTGCCAGCAGTGGTCTCACTGGCCCGCACGCGCAAGTCGTTGCCTGCCGCGATCACCACGTCGTTGCCGGCCTCTAGCTCACTGGCTACCTGGGAGGCCGTAGTCTTCAATTCGCTCTTGCCGCTCTTGGACAAGCCGAGGAAACCCGATTTGGTTTTCTTGCTGTAGGAGCCATGCTCCTCGACACCCGATAGCACTGCCACATCACCCGTGGCACCGACGACCAGGTCATCACCGGCCTTCAACTGACTGCCGATCACGGTGACATTACGACCGCCATCCAGCGTGACATCGCCACCAGCGGCTTGGCTGGTATTGACCGTCAGGTCCTGCCCCGCCTCCACCACGGATGCGATGTTGGTGCTGTGGTAGCTTTCCCGTTGTTCGCTTTTACTGCGGCCAAAGGAGCCTTTGCTTTTCTTCGAGTAGAACTCCGCGGCTTCATCCGTTGCGGACAACAGATTGATATCGCGCGTGGCGTCGAGGGCAACGTCCTTGGCGCCTTTCATCTGGCTGGCCACCAGGCTCAGGTCTTGTCCCGCCTTGGCGCTGAGGTCGCCTCCCGACTGGACAAGCGATGACTGCTGGCGGACCAGATCGCTGCTGCTTTTGACTTTTTTGCTTTGGGACGCGCGATGGCTTTCGTTGGCCGCAGACTCGATGGCGATATCGCGCCCGGCTGTCAGCGCCAGGCGGGTCTGGGCGATGACGTTGCTGGCAACGACCCTCAGGTCCTGCCCGGCCGTGACCTTCAGCTCGCGGTCAGCCGTCACGCTGGAACCATTCTGGGTAATGGTCTGGTCCCGGTGTTTGCTGCCCTGCGTATGGCTGTTCACCTGCTCGGCGGAGGTAAGGTTCACATCACGCATCGCCTGCAAGTTCGTGTCGTTACCACTCTTGAGTACACCACCAACATTGGCGATATCCCGCCCAGCGCCCGCGCTCAGATCATGACTCGCCTCAATCCGCGCCGCGCTGTCGGCAAAATCACGTCGCTCGGTCTTGGAGCCGGTGCTGCTGGCATGGGTGGTGATGGTTCGTTCGTTGGTCAAATCACCGGCCACCGCCACAACACTGACATCCCGTCCAGCAATAACCCCACCCGCCCTGTTAGTCAGGTTATTACTCGCCAACGCATCCAGCCGACCACCCGCCTCCATCAGCCCGCTGTTGACCAAGCTGTCGCCAGCCGAAGCCCTCAGGTTGCTGGACGCCCGCAAGGTGCCCGCATTGTTCAGGTTTTGACCCGTGATCAGGCTGATGTCGGCGCCCTGAATCAACGCACCATTGGCCGCGAGGCGGTTGTTGGCCTGGGCCAGGTAGAGCACCGGCACCAGCACCTGCTCGTTGTTCACCGTGCGGGTTTCCATCCAGACGATGTCATGGGTCAGGGCCGCGACTTGTTCGGCGGTTAGGCTGACGCCCAAGGACAGGTTCAGCGTGTCCTTGCTGGCGATGGCGTTGTTCATCAGGTACTTGAACATGCCGTCGTCGGAGGTCTGGCCGTCGAGGAAGCGCTGGCCGGTGCGGGCGATCACGGCTTGTTGGATCAAGCGTTGTTCGTAGAAGCCGTCACCCAGGCGCTTGGCGGCGATGTCGGGGTCGTAGCCCAGGTTCGTCAGCAGGTAGTCCGAGCTCATGAAGCGGCGCATGTCGGTCAGCGCCGGATTGGTCTCGATCAGGTATTTTTGCGGGTTGGCCTGGAACGAGCGGTCCGGCAGGCCGCGTACTTGGGTCAGGCCTGAGGCTTGGGTCGGCGTGGTCGAGCCTTCGCCGCTCATGCGGAACAGGCCGTTTTGCCCGGTGGGCAAATCAAAACCCGGCAAGGCCAGCGGATCGACCTGTTGCTGGGTCAGGTTCGGGGGTAGCTGCCGATTGATGCTGATGCGGGTCGAGAAGGCGTTGTCGGCCTGGGTGTCGGTGCGCGGGCCGGCACCGACATAGTTGTAGCCGCCACGCACGACGCTGTTGTCGGTGTTACCCGAGGCGCGGACATCGACTGCGCCGCCGGCCTGGATAATCGCGGCGTAGGTCTGGTTATCGGTAGTACTTGCCTGGGTGCGGAACTGCGGGAGCTCACGTTCGGTCATGCCGATGAAGCGGCTCATCGCTGCCTCGAGGCCACCCAGGTCATTGGCGTTGTAGCCTGGGCTCTGCAACCAGTATTTGTTGGTGAAGTCATTGGCGGCGGCGCGCCAGCCACCTGGGCTGCGCGTGCGCTCGGACATGAAGGTGCGCGAGGTTTCGGTCTCGCCGGTCTCGATGCCGATGTTGTTCAGGCTAACGAGGTTGGCGGTCAATGCGCCGCCGACGCCGATGCTGCTGCTCCGGTTGGTCAGGGTGTCGCCCTGGATATCCAGGTTACCGCCGGTGGTGATGCTGGAGGCGGCGCTGGCCGCGGTGACTTCGAACTTGTCGCGCTGAATGATCTGCCAGACGTGGTTCTCCTTGCCACCGCTGCAATCACCGGCGTTGACCCCTTCGATACAGGCCACTTCCCTGATCGAGGCGGTGTAGATGCCCGCGTCGTGGGCGGTCAAGACCTCACGGACGTTGTCGATCGTGCTGGCCGCCAGGCGCATGCTGCCATCGCTCTGCAGCGAGCCGGAGCTGTTGAGGATTCGGTTGGCACGGGTGCCGAGGCCGTCGCGATCGATGCTCAGATCGCCCAGGCTGTAGATATCGGCATAGCGGTTGGTCAGGCTATTGACGCGCAGGCTGGTAGCGCCGCCGCTGAAGATCAAACCGTGCTCGTTGAGCAGGTCGCCAGTCGATACGCCGAGCGCACCGGCACTGCCGAGGGTGCCGTAGTTGTTGATCGTGGCGGCAGTGACGTTCATGTCCGCCGCCGAGGTCAGGCGACCGTAGCTGTTGAGGACGCCATCGACCACGACGGTTGTGCGGCCGCCGCCGGCGATACTGCCGTTTTGCTCCAGATTGATCAGCGCGGCCTTGAGGCCCAGGGCACCGAGACTGCTCAAGCGACCGTTGCTGGCATAGGCGCCGGTCAGTTGCAGGTCGATGGCCCCATCGCTGCCGATCAGGCCGTCGACGCGCCAGTTGCTGCCACGGCCCACCATACTATCGGTACTGAGCAACTGGCCGGTGGAGGTCTGGGTCAACTGGTCGACATCCACGACCAGGTGCCCGGCCTGGATCGCCGTGCTGTTGGTCCAGCGATCAGCCGTCACCGTCAGGTTGCCGTAGGTCACCAACTGCCCGCCCGCCTGGCCCAGGTTGGCCTGGCTGATGCCGAACACTCCCAGGCCGGTGTGCAACAGCTTGCCACCCGCGTTCTGAATGCTGCCGGTGTCCAGGCCCACATTTTGGCTGGCGGTTTCCAGGGTGCCGTCGTTGTTATCGAACAGGCCACCGATGTCGAACACGGTGGTGCTGTTCTTGCCCAGGGTGCGCAGTTGGCCCTTCTGGTTGCTCAGGCTCGCGGCCAGAATATCCAGGCTGTCCTGGCTTTCGATGATGCCCGCGTTGTTGTTCAGCGCGCCCGAAAGGTCAAAGTCGATGCGACTGGCGCTGACCTGCCCGCCGCCGCTGTTGTCCATGTCCCGACCAATGACCTGGACCTTGCCCGTGGCGTATATCCCACCGTTGCGATTGTTGATATCCGCACCCGCGTTGGTGATCACGACATCGCCGGCTTGTGCAGCGATGCGCCCGCCGTCGTTGAACAGCCCAGCCAAGGCTTGGATGCTGAGTCCTTGGGCCTGGATCGTGCCGCCCCGAAGGCTCACGTCATAGCCGTTTTTCAGCACACCCGTGGCCCGCGCCTCCAGCGCGGCTTTGACGCTGGACAGCACGCCGCCGCGGTTGTCCAGGTTGGTCGCGAAGACACTCAGCTTGGCGTCCTGGGCGATGATGCTGCCACCCTGGTTATCGATATCACCTGCGACATCCACGGTCACCAGGCCCTTGCCTTGCAACGTGCCCTTGGCGTTGTTCAGGCTGGCGGCATCGAGTTCGAGCGCGCCTTCACGGCTGGCGATCAGGCCCTTTTCGGCGTTTTTCACCGAGTCGCTGGCACTGACCAGCAACTTGCCATTGGCGGCGACAGTACCTTTGTTGCTGTTGTCCAGGCTGGCGGTGCGCACGGTCACAACGCCCTGGCTGGACAATTCACCGCCCTGGTTTTTGATCGCGCCGGTGCTGGTGATGTCGAGGTTTTTACCGGTCATGACCAAGCCGGTCAGGTTGTCCAGGCTGCCGAGGATCAGCGTCGCGCTGTTCAGGCTCGATAATTCACCGGCATTGTTTTCCAGGTGGCCCAGGTTGGCCGTCAGCAGGCCCTGGCTATTGATCAGGCCGCCCTGGCTGTTGAGGACCTGATCGGCGGTCAGGTGCAGTTCGGTGTTGCCGAGGATGCGGCCTTTGTTGCGGTTATCCACTGCGTTGCCGGTGACGGTGGTATTGCGCTGCCCACTGAGCGTACCGCCCTGGTTGTTCAACGCCGTGGTGGTCGTGACGTTCAGGTCGCGACTGGCAATAACGGTTTTGCCGCCGTTGTTCAGTTGCTTGGCCGTGAGGGAGACATCGCCCGTGGTATTGCGGCTGTTATCGGCGTTGACGCCGGCTTCGATGATGCCGTTGTTGCTGAGCGTACCGCCGCTGTCCAGGTGAATGCTGTCGCGGGCCACCAGGTTTTTTTGGCTGGTCAGGTCGCCCTGGGTCTTAACGTCCAAGCGGCTACCAGCGTACACCTGGCCACGGGTTTCCAGGCTTTTGGCCGCGATGTCGACAGCACCGGCGGCGGCCGTCTGCGCCAAACTCAAATGCCCATTGGCATCCAGCTGAATATCCCCCCCACTGGCGACCATCTTGCCGTCCAGCTTCACCCCGACTCCGGCCTCGGTACCCACCAGCTTGATCGCCCCGGCGTACATACCACCCAAGGCCGAGGAATCGATGGCCAATTCAGGTTTGGCACTGCCGTCATCGGCGCGGGCAGTGGCATTCAGGGTGCCTGCGTTGACGTCATTGCGCCCGGCGACGATGGTCAGGTTTTTCGCCTGAATCTCTGCGTTGATCTTGGCGCTGCGGGTGATGATTTCGAAGCGGTCGACGTTGTTCGCGTTCAGGCCCGCGCCTTCGATGGCGACGCTGCCCTGGTCCACCTGATAGCGACCCACCTGGCCGTTTTCGATGATCGGCTTGCCCGTGGTCAGGGTCGCCTTTGGGGTATTGATGAAACCGCAGCCGTTACAGCTGATGCCATAAGGGTTGGCGACGATGACGTGGGCCGACTGCCCTGCCACTTCGGTGTAGCCGCGCAGTTGGCTGGGGTTGCCGCCGTTGACTTCGTTGAGGATGGTGGTAGCGGCCGTGCCCTGGAGGTTCGGGTTACCGAGGATGATCCCACCCAGTTGCGTGGCCTGGGCCGGGTTGGTGGCGTTGTTGAGGATCACGCCGTTGCTGCCGACGTTGTAGTCCTTGAACTGGTTGTGAGACAGCCCACTGCCGTTGGGCTTGGCGATGTTGACCACCGGCACGCCGTTGCCCGCCTGACCGAGGCTGGTGCCCGGGGCGCTGACCACGATGCCGTCGGCCTGGGCCCACATCGGTTGCCAGAACATGACGTTGGCCAGCAGGAACGCCAGGCCACGCTTGGGCATGCCCCAGAAGGCGTCGCGGTTTTTCAGGGCAGCAGAAGGCTGGCGGGCCAGGAAGGCGTGTTGGCGGTCGTCCATGATCAGGTCTCGTTACAGCAGCGTTAAATAGATACATCCAAGCGGAAGTAGATCGGCGCTTCGCGCTCGGTCAGGGCATCCGGACGTTCCAGGGAATGGGCGAAGGTGACGCTGGCGTTCAGGTGCTCACCGCGGGCGAACAGCTCCAGCGAGTTGCTCGACATGCGCCCGTGCTGATCACCGTTGTAGCGATCGCCACGAATCACGCCCTGGTCATAACCGAGGCTGGTGCCATATTCGGCAAACACCGGGCGCAGCCACTCCATGGTCACCGGGCGGCTCCAGCGCAGGTCGTTGCGCCAGTAGCCGCCGCTGTCGCCGGACAGCGTCTGGTCCTTGTAGCCGCGAACCGACGACAGGCCGCCCAGGCTCATGCGCTGGGGGCTGAACAGCACGTCTTCGCTGCGCTGGCCGGTCATCAGGCTGCTGAAGCTGAAGGACTCGCCGCCCAGCATGAAGGGCTGCAAATAGCTGAGGGTCGCGGTGTATTTGCGATAGCGCGCATCCGGCAACCCCGGCCCCGGCTCATGATCGCCTTGGGCATCGAGGGCACCGATACCCTGTTGCAGGCCCAGGTCGAAGTTGACGAAGGCATTGCCGATCCGCCGGCCATGGTTGATACCGAACTGCGCCTCGCTGATGCGATTGCTGCTTTCGGCAAGCTTGCTGTCTTCGATGAAGTTGTTGGTGCGAAGGTACGAAAGGCCGGTGTTGAGGGAGGTCTTGCTCACGGCATCGCGATGGACCACCCGCTCCAGGCGCACCTGATGGTTCTGGCTGTCGCCGCTCTGCTTGAAATTGAAGCCGTTGGCCTGGCCCAGCGCGCGGTACTCGCTCTGGCTGTAGGTGTAGCTCAGGTTCCACCAGCCAAACGGCAGGTTGTAATAGAGCATGCCATTGCGTGAGGTTTTCTGATGGTCGCTGACGGCATCGTGGCCGCCGCGCAAGGCCAGTTGGTCAGCCAGGCCCAAGGGGCTGTCCCAATCCAGGGAAGCGCCCCATTGCTGCTCGCCGGTGCTTTTCTGCCCATCGTTATGCCGTGACAGGCCGGCGCGCCAGGGTTTCTGCGGGGTGTTGTCGACCCGCACTTCGCTGCCACCGATGTTTTGCCCGGGGGTCAGCTCCATTTGCGCACGGTTGGACGGCAAACGGTTCAGTTGATCGACCATCTGCTCCATCTCCCGCAGGTTGAGCAGATCGCCGGTTTTGCCGGGAAACGCCATCGCCAACTCACGGTCCGACAGCTGGCTGTTCTCGGCACCTTTCAGGCCTTCCAGGCGGCCCTCGACGACCAGCACTTGCAGGTGACCGCTGGACAGGTCCTGTTGCGGCAAATAGGCGCGACTGGTGACCAGGCCCTTCTCCAGGTAGTGGTCGGTAATGACCTTGAGCAACTGGTTAAGCTGCGGCACGCCCAGGCATTGGTTGAGGAAAGGTTTGAGCAGGCGTTGGCGCTCGCCCTCGGACAACGCATCGGCGCCCTTGAGCTCGATGGTCTTGATCGGGAAGCAACGGGTATCGGCAGGTGCGGTGGGCTGGGCCGGCTTCGTGTCCTTGCCGGGCAGGTCCTTGAGTTCCTCCAGGCGCCGACGCTGCTCTTCGAGCAGACGGTCCTGGCGCTCACGGATCAGGTCCGTGTCGCCGGGGGTTGGCGCGGCGACGGCAATGTTCATCGCTAGAAAACACAGCGACGCAACGACTAGCCTCGTCCCTAAGGCGAATACGGACATGTTCGATCCCTCGATACAGAAATGACAGCAGGCATGCACAGCAATGCGCGCACACCAGACCCTGCATATCGCTTTCGGTTCAAGAGAGCGGGAATTTTCCACTCAAAAAAGAGACGCGTCTCACAGGACGCGTCTGAAAACACAACAAAAACGACTGCTCGGATTGCGCAGGCGCCTACAGGCACTCATCCAGGAAACTCACCACGGTTCCCATGCAAGCCATCCGTTCCTCGATATGGGGCATATGGCTGGAGTGTTCGAACAACGCCCAGCGAATGTCGGGAACATGATCCACATAGGGTTTGACCACCAACGGCGTCGCTTCATCGTATCGGCCTGAAATCAGCAGGGTCGGCACGCTGATCCGAGGCAAGCGATCGGTGATGGACCAGTCCTTCATGCTGCCGATCACATGGAATTCGGTGGGGCCATTCATGGCGTGATAAACGGTAGGATCGGCATCGATCTGGGCAAAGGTCCGGGCGACGTCATCGGGCCAGGGCGTGACACGGCAGACATGACGATCATAGAAAACCCGAGCGGCCTCAAAATACTCGGTAGACGTCAAGGTTCCGGCCCGCTCGTGCTTGAGCAGTGTTTGCTGCACCTCAAGGGGTAGAAGCTGGCGCAAGCGATTGACTTCAAGAAGCCACGTGGACATGTCCGCCGGGGAGTTGGCGATAATCAATGCGCGCAAGCCCGCAGGCTGGAGCACCGCATGTTCGCTGGCCAGCATGCCGCCCCAGGATTGCCCCAACAGTGCGTAATGGTCGCGAATGCCCAGATGATCCAGCAGGTTCTCCAACTCATCGAGAAAGAGCGCCACGTTCCAGAACGAGGGGTCTTTTTCCGGAAGATGGGTGGAACGCCCATTGCCCAGTTGGTCGTAATGAATCACCGGATAGCCACTGTTGGCAACATCCTTGAAGGCATCGACATAATCGTGTGTACAGCCCGGTCCGCCATGCAGGATCAGCAGCGGCGTACGGCCGCTGCTGAAATCGCCCGTGATGCGATACCAGGTCTGATACGGACCAAAAGGCGCAAAGCCTTCGTGCGTTACGGGAAGATCCATTTCGTGCCGCTCCCTAGAAATCCTGCGGAACACGATACCGGGGAGTGGACGGCGGAATAACTAGAGAAACAGATAGGTTTTTACCCGATTTCAGCTATCGAGCAACCGATAGTGCACCGCCCTGACCACGGCCTGGACCCGATTCCTGGCGCCAAGCTTGTGCATTGCAGAAGTCAGGTGGAGGGTGATGGTGGCCAAGGAACGATTCAGTTGCCTGGCGATGTCCGCCGCCGTCAACCCTTCAGCGGCCAATCTCAAGCACTCACGCTCGCGTTTGGTCAGGCGAACCGGGCATGCGCGGGCCTCCTTGCCGAGCAGCGGAAAAGCCGCCTCTTGCAGGGCATGGGAAATCAGGCTGAAGTCGCCCAGCGTTTGCCGGACATCCTGCAGGGTGCTCCCCTTCGTATCGGTGCGCAGCCCGGTCAATGTCGCAAAGCCACCTTTGGGCAAATGCATCGGCACCGTCACGCCGCAGGTCATGCGCGAATCCTGCAGGTAGCTCACGACCGGTGCATGACTCTGGCCGATGAACGACTGCAACACCGTGTCGGCCTCCGGTCGATAGGACCAGACAAAAGGAGATATGGCATTGATTGCCAGATGCTGGACGGGGTCGATCTGGTAATAACCTTCTTCACACCAGAGCGAGTGCCAATCACGGGGGGTATTGCGCAACTTCAGCACAGTCGGGGTGATCAGTGCCCCATCATGATCCAGCGGCACCGGACTGTAGTCGTACACCAAGGCATCAAAGCCTAGCGCCTGGACCATCCCCAGGGTGTTATCCAGCTGTTCGTCCAGGCTCCTGCCAGACAAAAGACGGGTATTGAAGTCAGACAGCTTGGCCTGCATCCATTCAGCTCCCTTATTAATTTCAATCCTGAAATCGTGCAAGTAGAATGCCACGCCTGAGCGAGGGAATGCCAGAGATCAAACCTATAAGAATTGCTAGCTTATGGGCGCGTAGCTTCCTCGGTAAGGTTTAGCCAACGGGCGCACCTGAGCAGGAGAGCAATGATGTGGCGTGAGATCGAGCCAGACCAGCGGTACGACGTGGAAGTCGATGGTCATCGTCTGGTGGCCTATGGCTTTGGCGACGGCGACGACGTGCTGTTGTGCCTCAATGGGGGCCCGGGATTGCCTTGCGATTATCTGCGGGACAGCCATGGCTGGCTCAAGGAAAAGGGCTTGCGGGTCATCGCTTTCGATCAGTTGGGTACCGGCGCCTCGGCCAGGCCTACTGACGAATCCCTGTGGGACATCACCCGCTATGTGGCGGAGGTAGAGACCGTCCGCCAAGCCCTCGACCTGGGCAAAGTGCACCTGCTGGGGCACTCCTGGGGTGGCTGGCTGGCGATCGAGTACGCCATTCATCACCCTCAATCGCTGAAAACCCTGATCCTGGAAAATACCGCCGGCGATATTCCTCATCTGTCCCTGGAGCTGGAGCGTCTGCGGGCTGCCCTGGGCAGTGAGACCGTCGCGATGATGCAGCGCCATGAAGCCTTGGGCACCCTGGATCATCCGCAATACCAGGCGGCCATCACCCTGCTCAACTATCGCCATGTCTGCCGTCTGGACGAGTGGCCAGCACCGGTGACACGTTCCCTGGGCGACTGGAACATGGGGCCTTACATGACCATGCAGGGCCCCAACGAATTTCTCTATACCGGCAATCTCAAGGACTGGAATCGCATCGAGCAGATGACCGGCTTCGAAATGCCTGTGCTGATCACCACCGGTCAACATGATGAACTGACGCCAGCCTGTGCGATGCGCATGAAAATGGCGCTCAAGGATGTACAACTGAATGTGTTCCCCAACAGCAGCCACATGCCGTTCTACGAAGAGCCCCACGCCTACTTCCCAGTCCTCCTGGACTTTCTGCACCGCCACCGGAACTAGCCCATGAACCTGGCGCGCTACCGTTTCATACTGTCGCGCCCGCTACAGCTGTTGCCGGTGCTGTTTGGCATCAGCATGATCACCTTCGTGCTCGTGCGCTCGATCCCCGGGGACCCCGCTAGGGCGCTGCTGGGCTC
The DNA here is from genome assembly GCF_900104425.1 of Pseudomonas sp. NFACC13-1. Taxonomy (NCBI): domain Bacteria; kingdom Pseudomonadati; phylum Pseudomonadota; class Gammaproteobacteria; order Pseudomonadales; family Pseudomonadaceae; genus Pseudomonas; species Pseudomonas sp. NFACC13-1. Next base: position 76,628 of record NZ_FMXV01000016.1, read on the forward strand.
GCGCAGCACGCCGGAGGCGCTGATCAGGATTCGTGCCCAGTACGGTCTCGACCAGCCCTTGTGGATGCAGTACTTCTACTTTCTCAAGAACCTGCTCAAAGGCGATCTCGGCCAATCGCTGCTCTACAAAGTCGACGCCTTGCAACTGATCAGTACCCGCATTGAGCCAACCCTGTTCCTGGTGCTCGGCAGCGTACTGCTGGCGCTGCTGATTGCCGTGCCACTGGCCACGGTAGCGGCACGCAACAAGAGCGGTTGGCAGGATCATCTGATTCGCCTGTTCACCACGGCAGGGCTCGGCATGCCGGCGTTCTGGCTCGGCATCATGTTGATCCTGCTGCTCAGTGTGCAGTTGGGACTGTTCCCGGTCTCAGGCTATGGACGTACAGGGTGGGACAAACTGCATCACATGGTTTTGCCGTGCCTGACCATTGCCTTGGCACTCTCCGCCGTTCTGGTGCGCAACCTGCGCGCCAGCATGCTCATGGAGCTACAAGCCGATCATGCCACCGCCGCACGGGCCCGGGGCTTGTCCGAGCGGGCGATATTTCGTCGGCATGTGCTGCCCAACTCCCTGGTACCGGCGGTCAACCTGCTGGCGGTAAACATCGGCTGGTTGATCAGCGGCACGGTGGTCATCGAAAGTCTGTTTGCCATTCCCGGCATCGGTCAATTGCTGGTACGCGGCATCTTTACCCGCGACTACATGGTGGTCCAAGGCGTGGCCATGGTGCTGGCCCTCGCCACCGTCACGGTCAATTTCCTCGCCGATGTGCTGACCGTGATGATTGATCCGCGGGTGAACATGCGATGAGCGGCCAGACCCTCAGTCCCACCTGGCGTCTTGCGCTGCGTTTCGGCTTGCGCAACGGTCGCCTGGCCACCGTGCTAGGCCTGGCGATTCTGTTTGGCTGGCTGTTGCTCGCACTCTTGGCACCCTGGGTCGCGCCCTTCGATCCGATTGCCCAGGACACCGATATTCGCCTGCTGGGGCCGAGCCTGGCCCATCCGTTCGGCACGGACAATTTCGGGCGCGACGTTCTTTCCCGAGTGATCTGGGGTGCGCGCATCGACTTGCAGATTTCCGTGATCGGAGTGGTGTTCCCGTTCTTGATCGGCACTTGCGTCGGCGCCTTGGCCAGCTATATCGGTGGCCGGTTCGACACGATCTGCATGCGCCTGATCGATATTATCCTGGCCTTCCCCTTCCTGGTGCTGATGTTGGCAATCATGGCCATCCTCGGCCCCGGCCTGGGCAGCTTTTATATTGCGATGGCCCTGGTGGGCTGGGTGTCCTATGCACGGCTGATCCGTTCGCAGATCCTGGTGCTCAAGCACAGCGATTTCGCCTTGGCGGCCAAAAGCCTGGGCTTCGGCCATGGACGCATTCTGTTTCGGCACCTGTTGCCCAATGCCATGTTCGGTTCGATCGTGTTTTCCATGTCCGACGCGGTGCTGGTACTGCTCAATGGGGCCGCGGTCAGCTATCTCGGCCTGGGGGTCCAGCCACCCACCGCCGAGTGGGGCACGATGGTCGCCGAGGGCCAGAGCTTTATCACCAACGCCTGGTGGATCTGCACCTTCCCGGGACTGGCGATCGTCACCCTGGCCATGGGCTTCAGTCTGCTGGCCGACGGTGTGGCCGAGCACCTCGGAGAACGCCCATGAGCACACCGGTGCTGCACGTCGAGGACCTCAGCGTGATCGCCGGCCACGGTGAGGACGAGGTCACGCTGGTGGATCGCGTGTCATTTGACTTGGCCGAAGGCGAAATCCTCGGTCTGGTGGGTGAAAGCGGCTCAGGCAAGACGATGGCCTGCCGGGCCTTGATGCGCTTGCTGCCCTCCGCAAGCCTGCGGGTCCAAGGCAAGGCCGTGCGCCTTGCCGGCAAGGACCTGCTGACACTCGATGAAGCCGACATGCGGGGCATACGGGGTCGGCGGCTAGGGATGATTTTTCAGAATCCCGGCAGTCATCTTGACCCGTTGATGCGTATTGGCGAACAGATCGGCGAGGGCATACGCCTGCATCAGGGGGCGTCCAAACGTGAAGCACGGGCGAAGGCCATTGATGTGTTACGCCAGGTGGGCATTCCCGATCCGCTAACGCGGGTCGACAGCTATCCCCATGAGTTTTCCGGTGGCATGCGTCAACGCGCCATGATCGCCGTGGCATTGGGTTGCAACCCCCAGGTGCTGATCGCCGACGAGCCGACCACCGCCCTGGATGTCACGGTACAGGCACAGATCCTGCGCCTGCTCCTGGATTTGCGCGACCAACATGGGCTGTCAATCATCATGATCACCCACGACCTGGGGATCGTCGCCCAGACCTGTGACTCCATCGCGGTGATGTACGCCGGTCGGCTCTGCGAGCACGGCAACAAGCTTGATCTGCTGGCTCACCCACGACATCCCTATACGGCGGCCCTGATCGACTGCCAACCGGCTACCAGCGCCGGCCATGCCATGCTCAAAACCATCGCCGGCCAACCTCCTCTGCTGAATGCGCTGCCCACCGGTTGCCGCTTCAATCCTCGCTGCCTTCAACAGGGCAGCCAGTGCACGCGGCTGTTGCCACAGATGCAAGTCACGACAGAGGCACATCGAGTGGCCTGCCATTACCCGCTGCCTGTGGGGGCTTCGTCATGACCCTGTTACACGTGAAAGATCTGCAGGTGCGCTTCGCCGCCCCTGGCAGTGGTCCGTTCGGAATCAACAGGCAATGGGTGAAAGCCGTCAACGGCGTGTCGCTGAGTCTGGCCACCGGGGAAGTACTCGGGTTGGTGGGGGAGTCGGGCAGCGGCAAGAGCACCCTGGGTCGGGCCATCTTGCGCCTCACTGACGTCAGCGCCGGACAAATCCTGTTCGATGGCGTGGATATGGCCCGAGGCAAGCGGATCGACATCGAGCGACTGCGCCACGAAACCGCGATGATTTTCCAGGATCCTTATACCGTCCTCAATCCACGGATGAGCATTGGCGACACCCTGGCTGAAGTGCTGCGAGTACGCTGTGCGACTCCTGCATCGCTGATTCGCCAGCGGGTCGAGGAACTGCTGAACCTGGTCGGCCTGCGACCGGAGCTGGCCCACCGCAAACCGGGTTCGTTGAGTGGCGGTCAATGCCAACGTGTGGGGATCGCTCGGGCACTGGCCATCGAGCCGCGGTTGATCATCGCCGATGAATGCGTGGCCGCGCTGGACGTTTCCATCCAGGGACAGATCATCAACCTGCTGCTGGAGCTGCGACAGCGCATGAACCTGGCGATTCTGTTCATCGCTCACGACCTGGCGATCGTTCGGCGGCTCTGTGATCGGGTCGCCGTGATGTACCTCGGCGAGATCGTCGAGCAAGGCCCCACGGAGGCCGTGTTCAGCAACCCGCGGCATCCTTATACCGTCGCGCTGATCCAGTCCATTCCACACATCGACCCGACTCGACCGTTGCTGAGCGCCCCCCTGCCTGGCGAGCCACCCAGCCCCCTGAACCTTCCATCCGGCTGCGTTTTTCACCCACGCTGCCGGTATGCACAACCCATCTGCGCGAAAACGCCGCCCCCCAGCCATGACATCAATGGACATCGTTATAGCTGTGTGCTCGGAGAGCCGTTGCTCTAAAAACATTCACCAATAGGGAGTTTGACCATGCGATCGAAACACTTGAAGTTGCTGACCGCCGCGACGTTGACCGCTTGCACACTGGCGGCCGGTGTCGCCCAGGCAGCAGGCGTGCTGACCATCGGTTGTCGGGAAGAAAGTACGACGTTCGACCCGATCAAAAGCGCGCAGAACCGTGATAACTGGGTGTTCTCCAATGTCTACGACGTATTGGTGCGCGTCGACAACACCGGCACCAAGCTGGTACCGGGGTTGGCCGAAAGCTGGCAGGTTTCCGACGATGGCATGACCTATACCTTCAAACTGCGCTCGGCCAAGTTCTCCGATGGCTCAGCGATTACCGCCAGCGATGCAGCGTTCAGTCTGTTGCGCATCCGCGACAACAAAGGGTCGCTGTGGAGCGACTCCTACAAGATTATCGACAAGGCCCAGGCAACCGACCCGCAGACCCTGGTGGTGACACTCACGAGCCCTTCGGTGCCCTTCCTCGCGCAGCTGGCGTTGCCCAACGTCTCCATCCTGTCGCAAAAGGCCATGGAGAAAATGGGTGAGGAAGCCTATGCCCAGGCCCCCGTCGCCTCTGGCGCCTTTATTGTCAAGGAGTGGCTACGCGGTGATCGCGTGGTGCTGGAGAAGAACCCCCACTTCTGGCAGGCCGACAAGGTGAGCCTGGATGGCGTGGAATGGATCTCCATCCCGGATGACAATACGCGGATGTTGAAGGTACAGGCCGGTGAACTGGATTCGGCGATCTTCGTACCCTTCTCGCGCGTCGAAACCCTGAAGAAAGATCCCAACCTGGTCGTACACATGGATCCCTCCACCCGTGAGGATCATCTGCTGATCAACCATGAGCACGGCCTGCTGGGCAAGCCTGAAGTACGTCAGGCCCTGGACCTTGCGATCAACAAAAAATCCCTGGTCGATACCGTGACCTTCGGCCATGGCCAGGTGGCTTATTCCTACATTCCCAAGGGAGCGCTCTATCACAATGCCGATAATCTGCAGCGCCCGTACGACCCGGCAAAAGCCAAAAAAATGCTGGCCGATGCAGGCGCCTCAGGCCTGAAGCTCAACTATGTGGTCAATGCGGGCAATGAAGCCGACGAGCAGATCGCCGTGCTGGTCCAGCAACAGCTCGCAGCAGTCGGCGTGACAGCCACCTTGCAGAAAGTCGACCCAACCCAGAGTTGGCAGATGCTGATCGACGGCGACTACGATCTGTCCGTGATGTACTGGACCAACGACATCCTCGACCCGGACCAGAAGACCACCTTCGTGCTGGGACATGACACCAACATGAATTACATGACCCGCTACAAGAACGACAAGGTCAAGGATCTGGTCGCGGCCGCGCGGGTAGAAGTGGACCCGACCAAGCGCAAGCAGATGTATACCGACCTTCAGGCAATCGCCAAGCAGGACGTCAACTGGATCGATCTCTACTACAGCCCGTACATCAATATTTCGCGCAAGAACATCGAGCACTTCCAACAAAACCCACTGGGGCGCTTCTCTCTTGAGGAAACAGTGAAGCGCTAACGCGTAGTAGCTTTCATCCGAGTCGAATAGGGCCAGTGGCAACGCCTTGATCACGAATCGAGGCTTGCCACTTGATGGCCAAGCAACATCGGCCGCTCCCCGGTCATCTCGCACAGCAGCGCTGTGACGGCGTTCCCTTCAACCCTGCCATGCTCCTGCAGGAAGCCCGCCACGGCGCTGACCGCCGGCCAGTAACGGTGCACCAGGCAACTGCAACGAGCGATGGCCTGGGCTTGGGCGTCGAGCAGCTTGCGCGGTGGCAGCAGGCTGATCAGCTCGTACCCCCGGTCCAGGTCACCCCGGCCGCTGCCCCTGATCAGCCGGTCGGACCTGCCGTGCCGGTAGACCGCTTCGGCCACTGGCCCGGCGAAGCAATGGAGCAGGTCACGCTCGATGGCATCGATCATCGAGGGCAGGTATTCAGCGATTCCCGGCGCGTCGAAGGCCGGGCGCGAAACAAGGTAGTCGGCTTCGACCAGCCCTTCCGCGTATCGCGGGTTGCCGCGCAGGTCGAACAGAGGCCCCGTGCAGGCTTCGACCTTGGTACGCACGCTGATGCGCTTTATAGGTAGGCCATTCCACCAGAAGGCCAGGGCATGACCCGCTTCATGGAAGGCCGTGCTGCGCGGGCATTTGTTCATGAGGGGGTCCGTCACGGCAGGCGCCTTTCCTATCATCTGCCTCCCCCCGGGGCGCCGATAAAAGATTGTCCCTATCGACCGTTAATACTGCGCCTATTAGCTATCTGCCAAAGGGGGGCTAGCCTGAATTCAGGCTGGTGTAATCCGGCCCTTGAAACCTGACAAGAGATAGGAAGCGTTCAGAAACGTACTGGGCTTGCCGTGGGCCACCGTATTGGCAATTAGACGTTGCCGCGTGGCAGAACATGATCAGTTGAGCGAACTGTGAGCCCTGCGCCCTGTGTCATTTATTTCGCCTGTCGCTATTCGAAGCCCCGCCGGGCCGGATAGCTGGATGAATACGACCAAAGGTAGCTTCTCATGGCAAACGAATCGAAATGCCCATTCAATCACGCCGCTGGCGGTGGCACGACGAACCGCGACTGGTGGCCGAACCAACTGAATCTGAAGATCCTGCACCAGCACTCCTCGCTGTCCGACCCAATGGGCGAGGACTTCAACTATGCCGAGGCGTTCAAGCGCCTGGACTTCCAGGCCTTGAAACAAGACCTGAATGCGCTGATGACCGACTCGCAAGACTGGTGGCCAGCGGACTTCGGCCACTACGGACCGCTCTTTGTCCGCATGGCCTGGCACAGTGCAGGCACCTACCGCACCGGTGATGGGCGCGGTGGGGCGGGTTCCGGCCAGCAGCGGTTTGCGCCGCTCAACAGCTGGCCCGACAACGTCAGCCTCGACAAGGCACGTCGGCTGCTGTGGCCGATCAAGCAGAAGTATGGCCGCAACATCTCCTGGGCCGACCTGATCGTCCTCACCGGCAACGTCGCGCTGGAGTCCATGGGCTTCAAGACCTTCGGCTTTTCCGGTGGTCGCGCCGATGTCTGGGAGCCGGATGAAGACGTCTACTGGGGTTCCGAAAACAAATGGCTGGGGGGCGATGTTCGCTACGGCAAGCCCGACAAAGCCGCCATGCAGGATCCCGGCGAAGGCCAATTGGTGGCCGAACCTGGCAACGAAGAGAGCCGCACTGACGAAGGACGCAACCTGGAGAACCCGCTGGCCGCCGTGCAGATGGGGCTGATCTACGTCAACCCGGAAGGCCCCGAGGGCCAGCCGGACCCGGTCGCCGCCGGGCTGGATATTCGCGAAACCTTCGGCCGCATGGCGATGAACGACGAAGAAACCGTGGCACTGATTGCCGGCGGCCACGCCTTCGGCAAGACCCACGGCGCCGGGCCTGCGGACAATGTCGGCGCCGAGCCCGAAGCCGCGGGCCTGGAGCTGCAAGGCCTGGGCTGGAAGAGCACCTTCGGCACCGGCAAGGGGCCCGACACCATCACCAGCGGCCTGGAAGTCACCTGGACCACCACGCCCACCCGCTGGAGCAACAACTACCTGGAGAACCTGTTCGGCTTCGAATGGGAACTGACCAAGAGCCCGGCAGGCGCGCATCAATGGACGCCGAAAAACGGCGCAGGCGCGGGCATCATCCCCGATGCCCATGACCCGGCCAAACGGCGTAATCCAACGATGTTGACCACCGACCTGGCGCTGCGCTTCGACCCGATCTACGAAAAAATCTCCCGGCGCTTCCTGGAAAACCCGGAGCAGTTGTCCGACGCCTTTGCCCGCGCCTGGTTCAAGCTGATCCACCGCGACATGGGCCCGCTCTCACGCTACCTCGGCCCGGAACTGCCCAATGAAGAACTGTTGTGGCAGGACCCTATCCCGGCGGTCGACCATCCGCTGGTCAACGACAGCGACATCGCCGCCCTCAAAGCCAAGTTGCAGGCCTCGGGCCTCACGGTTTCACAGCTGGTGTCCACGGCGTGGGCCGCGGCCTCCACCTTCCGTGGTTCCGACAAACGCGGCGGTGCCAACGGTGGCCGCCTGCGCCTGGCCCCGCAGAAGGATTGGCCAGCCAACCAGCCAGAACAACTGGCCCAAGTGCTGGCGACCCTGGAAAGGGTTCGGAACGAGTTCAATGCCGCCCAAGCCGACGGCAAGAAAATCTCTCTGGCGGACCTGATCGTGCTGGCTGGCAGCGCCGGTATTGAACAGGCCGCGAAAAATGCCGGGCTCAGCGTGACGGTACCCTTCACGCCAGGACGGATGGACGCGAGCCAGGAGCAGACGGACGTCGAGTCGTTCGGTTTTCTCGAGCCCATCGCCGATGGTTTCCGCAACTACCTCAAGGGCCGGTACCGCGTGTCCGCCGAGGCGCTGCTGGTCGACAAGGCACAACTGCTGACCCTCACTGCTCCGCAAATGACGGCACTGATTGGCGGCCTGCGGGTACTGGATACCAACGTCGGCCATACCGCGCACGGTGTCTTTACCCAACGGCCAGGGACGTTGAGCAACGACTTTTTCGTCAACCTGCTCGACATGGGCGTGGAATGGAAAGCCCTTTCCGACACCCAGGAAACCTTCGAAGCTCGCGACCGCAAGACCGGCCAGGTCAAATGGACCGGCACTCGCGTCGACCTGGTCTTCGGCTCCAACGCACAGCTGCGGGCCCTGGCCGAAGTCTATGCCAGCCCGGATGCCCAGGAGCAGTTCGTCAAGGACTTCATCGCGGCGTGGGTCAAGGTGATGAACCTGGATCGGTTCGATGTGCGGTGAGAAGGGGACAAGCCCATGAGGTCGTGCAAGGACGCGGCCTCATGAACTTTTCTTCACCCCACGCCTGCGTGGGATTGGGTAGAGTCCCCTCGCTCATTCAAGAAACTAAGGTTTTAGCCCGCGCTCCCAGCGGGCTTTTTTTTGCCTGGCGTTCAGGCTGACGAAGTGCGTTGCCCAACACAGGCTGCTCCAAGGCCGCCCGCCCATAAAACAGCAATGCCATCAGCCAACAACTCAACCAGACGAAAATCCCCGCCCAGAACGTGTGGGACATGTAGTGCCAACCCTGCAGGACCCGCGTCGTGCCGTAGACAAACCCCAGGGCCAGCGCCCCATACATCAAGGCTTTCGAATGACGCCAGCGGTAGCGGCGGGCGACGAAATACAGCGCCAGCATCGTGAAGCCGCCGGACGCATGACCGCCAGGCCAGCACCGACCGTCACCGGCGACGTTCAGCAGGTCGAAGTTCTGGAACCATTCCTTGTGCTCGATCTTGCCGGCGTACTGGGTGGTTTCCACCGGGCAGTACACGCTGGTGTGGCCCTTGAGGTAATGGACCACCCCGGTACTGAGGGAAAAGGCGAAGACCACGTAGAGAAAGTCGCGACGATGCTTGTGGGCAAAACGCAGTGGTTTGCTCAGTCGGGTCTTATCCAGCAGGCGAAGCAGCCCAGGGCGCTTTTCCGGTTTTAAGATCGACCAGAAAAACGACAACAGCGCCCCCACTATGGCCGCCTCGCCGGTCCAGTTCGGAATGACCCTCGCCCACTTGTGGGTGATTTGCTCGAACAGCCGCACGTGCTCTAGCGGAAAAACCTGGTGCAGCGGATCGTAGAAAAGATCGCTGATGGCGATGTCGATGCGGGTCAGGTCGAACAGCAGGAACACCACGGCGGCACAGACCAAGGGAATTCCGAGGTTGAGTCCGTAGAAACGGGCGCGAGCAGACGTCAGCATGAGCGGTCCTAATCGTGGGGAAAGTTACTGAAACGCCACCGAGTGCCAGTCAGAGGCCTCGATAAACCCAAGCAAACGTGGCGCTTGGGGCTGGGCGGTGGAAACGAACAGCGAAGCGCCATAGCCGAACGCCGAAGTCGGGCGCTGGAGTGCGGTTTCCATGGCCTGCATGCATTCGCTATGGGTGACCAGAATCAGGTTGCGCCCCGCCACCTTGTGGGCCAGGGCATTACGCAGCAGGTCATGCCGGCAATTGATCAGCCAATCGTCACCGGTGCTCACCTTGTTGAACATGTAACCCGCCGTCTGGGTCGCACGCACCAGCGGGCTGTTGTAGAGGTCGACGTTGTCCAGGCCCAGTTGCTCGAACCGGGCACCGAGGCCCACCGCAACGGCACGGGCGCGGTCCGTGATGCCCTCGCGATCATTCAGGCACGCGGCCTTGGAGTGGTCGCAGCGCTCGACATGGCGCACCAGCACGATCATCTCGCCCTTGGCCCAGCCATCGGCCAAGGCCCGGGCACCGGCGATATTGCCATGGGCCAGGTCCGGCACCGCTGCCGGGCTCAGCAGCCAGAAGGTCAACGGGATCACCAGCAGCGCCGAAGCCAGCACGACCAGGGTGTTTTGGTAACGGGCAAACCAACGCGTATCGATCGAGCGCGTCAGGCCGAAAAGGCTCAGTCTCAGTTCCACATCAAGCCGCCTCGACGGCATCCACCCAGTCATTCGATGGCGCGACAATAGAGAGGCCAACGTAGGCAGGCAGTGAAACCGATGTGAAAAAAAGCTTCAGATCCAGGGACCCTCGCCGATACAGCCCTGCTACATGCTCTTGCTGGCTCTTAACAACAACAATCTTCCAGCCAATCGATGATCAAGCAGCACAACGTTCCTGGAGGAATTTGATGAATAGCTGGTTTGGCAACATTAGCGTCAACATGAAATTGGGCCTGGGCTTCGGCCTGGTGCTGGTCCTGACCTGCCTGCTGGCCCTGACCAGTTGGACCAGCCTGGGCGGTCTGATCCAGCGCAGCAACTGGATGAGCGACATCACTCAGCTCAACGCCGGCCTGACCAAACTTCGCGTCACCCGCCTGCAATACATGCTGACCAATGGCGACGAAACCGCCGCACAAAATGTGCAAACCACCCTCGATGGTTTCGTGGCGCAACAGAACACCCTGCTCAGCAGCTTCAAGAGCCCGGAAAACGTCAAGCTGCTCAAGGAGCAGAGCGCGGTCATCGGTGCCTATCAGGTTTCCCTGAACAAAATGCGCAGCGCCTACCGCACCGGCAACAGCGCCCGCGACGCCATGGGCGCGAACGCCGAGGTCGCCTACAAGCTGATCGAGGCCATCGATTCCGACGTGCGGCACATGGCCCTCAGCGATGAGCGTTTCGCCCAGTTCCAGGCCATCACCGAGGCCAAGCAGGCCTTCATGCTGGCCCGCTATGAAGTGCGCGGCTACACCGCCAACAGCAACGCCGACGCCGAACGCAAGGCCATCGCCCAACTGGACGCCGCCATCGCTTCGCTCAAGCCGCTGAATGAACATTTCTCCAGCAGCCGCCAGGACGAACTGCGCCAGTTGGAAAACGCCCTGACCCAATACCGCAGCGCCGTGCAGGCCTTCAAAGTGGCCACCGCCGATGTGGTCCAGGCACGCAAGGAAATGACCGACCAGGGCGCGACCATCGTGACCTTGAGCGAACAGCTGTACCAGATCCAACTCGACCGCCGCGACGCTGAAAGCGCCCAGGCCCGCACCCTGCAACTGGTCAGCACCCTGTTGGCGTTGCTGGTCGGCGTCATCGCGGCCGTGATCATCACGCGCCAGATCACCGGCCCGCTGCGCGAAACCCTGGCCGTGGTCGAACGCATTGCCAGTGGCGACCTGTCGCAGAATGTCATCGTCACCCGCCGTGACGAGCTGGGCGTGCTGCAACAAGGCATCGCACGCATGGGCGTGACCCTGCGCGACCTGATCAGCGGCATCCGCGATGGCGTGACCCAGATCGCCAGCGCCGCCGAAGAATTGTCCGCCGTGACCGAGCAGACCAGCGCCGGGGTCAACAGCCAGAAAGTCGAGACCGACCAGGTCGCGACCGCCATGCACGAGATGACCGCCACGGTCCAGGAAGTCGCGCGCAACGCCGAAGAAGCCTCCCAGGCAGCCGCCGCCGCGGATGGCGAAGCCCGGGCCGGCGACCAGGTGGTCAGCGAAGCCATCGCCCAGATCGAACGCCTGGCCAGCGAAGTGGTGCGTTCCACCGACGCCATGACCGTGCTGCAACAGGAAAGCGACAAGATCGGCAGCGTCATGGACGTGATCAAGGCCGTGGCCGAGCAGACCAACCTGTTGGCGCTCAACGCAGCCATCGAAGCGGCCCGCGCCGGTGAAGCCGGGCGTGGTTTCGCCGTGGTGGCCGACGAAGTCCGTGGCCTGGCCCAGCGCACGCAAAAATCCACCGAGGAAATCGAAGGCCTGGTGGCCGGCCTGCAGAACGGTACCCAGCAAGTGGCCGCCGTGATGAACAACAGCCGCAGCCTCACTGACAGCAGCGTGGCCCTGACTCGCAAGGCTGGAGAATCCCTGGGAAACATCACCCGCACGGTGTCGAACATCCAGTCGATGAACCAGCAGATCGCCGCCGCTGCCGAGCAGCAAAGCGCCGTGGCCGAGGAGATCAGCCGCAGCATCATCAACGTGCGCGACGTGTCAGAACAGACCGCCGCCGCCAGCGAAGAAACCGCCGCTTCCAGCGTGGAACTGGCGCGGCTGGGTAGTCAATTGCAGATGATGGTGAGCCACTTCAGGGTTTGATCATGGACAACGCCCGGTTCCGATGGGATACGGGCGTTATGGATGAAGCCCTCTTCAAGCGTTCCAGGGGTTGATGACTTCAACCCCTGAGAACTCGAAGTCTGTGGTATTGCGAGTTGCAATCAGCGCCCCGTGAGTACGGCAAATAGCGGCAATCTGTGCATCAGCCATGCCGGCCGTCCTCCCCTTCGCCTCGCATGACGCAACGAGGGTCGCGTACTCAACCGCCGCATGGGCATCGAAAGGCAGGATCCTGCCAGCAAAATCCTCTTCGAACATTGCCATTGCATGGGCTTCAAGCTTTTGCTTGCGCTTGCCGGAAGGCAGCCGGGCGACACCATGAAGAATTTCCGCCACGGTGACAGCGCAAATGACCAGTTCCATTGCAGGCTGCAAATCAACCCAGGCCAGGACACTGGCGTTCGGCTCTGCACGCATGAACTCTGAAATCACGTTGGTATCGAGCACTATCATTCAGATATCCGCCGCATTGGCCCTTTCGTCACGCGCAGGCAGATCCAGCTCCACACCGCCCAGGGCACTGAATCTGTTTCGGATGCGACTCCCCAATCCACCTTCAGGGCTCACTCTTGCCAAGGCACGCCCTAAAATCAGCCGGGCCTCTTCCTCCATGGAGTGGCCGTTATGGGCTGCCGCGATACGCAGTTGTTCCTTTATCTGATCGTCCAGGTTTCGAATAGTGAGGCTGGCCATAAAACACCTGCAATCAATGAAATCATTGATTGCAAGCTAGTTTAAAGCGCTCAACTTGTCTAGCGGCCGCTCCCCCCTCAGCCCCCAGGGACCACCGGGAATCCAAAACCGCCCCACGCATCGCCCTTTCTTACACATCTTCCCCTGACGTCCTACCGTTTTTTTCTGCACGCTCCTGTACGGTTTTCTCCGAAACGCACATTCCGTTCGAACAGGAGATAGACCCCACATGGACGTTAGCAACGACTCGCTGTTACACCGGCTCGTCGCCTTCCCTGCCCGCAAGAAAACTTCAGAAACCAAATTCAGAACAGCCCTGCAGCGCATGGGTGTGACGTCGGTATTCGACATCGTGCGCATGGACAAAACGCAGTTCGCCCTCGAACTCGCCAAGCACAGCGACGCGGATGCCGGGCGGGTGTATGACAGCGCTGTGAGTTATGCCGGACAAATCAGCCGCCTGTACCAGGAGCACCGCGTATCACCCAGGAAGGACACCCAGCCAAGCTTCCGGTACAGCCCGGATTCGGATTCAACGCCAGCGTCCTCCGGCTATCAGGCACTCTTCGAAGAAAACTGGGATCAGTTCTGTGACGAAGGCGACATCGCCGCCATCGACTCACCGGTGGCGTATCTGCGCGCCCTGTACCTGTTCGCCCGGCAATTGGAACAGCTACCGGCCCCTGTACAAGCGGCCAGGATCACCCTGGAGGAGCGGCGCCCGGACCTCGGCAAGCTGATGCTCGACCGACAGAGCGCCTTCGCCACACGCCCGATGCTCGACATCATCAACGACACCCTGCGCAGCAACATCGCGGCGCACCTGGCCAGTACCGGCAGGAACGAGACTGTCCAGCAGGTGCTGGCCGGCGAGCACTATCCCTTCTCGCTGCCCTATGACCTGCATCACCACCAATGTCTGCTTGGGCTGGGCGCAGGCAAACCCGCGCTAGGCGAACTGAACTATCGGATCAGCCTGCAACTGCCATTTTCACCAGGCCCCTCGACGTACGGGCGCGTCACGACGTCTCATGTCGATGCCCAAAAGCTGTTGTCCGGCCTCAGCCCGGAACAACAGAACCTGCTACTCGCGCCAAGCGCTTCAAGCGCTAGGCCTGACGCGCTGAAGAAAAGCTATGGCACCCAGGACATCACACGCCTGGATCAGCTCGATTTTTTCCAGGAACGCACCGGGCTGACGACGGATCAGGTGGAACAATTCCTGGCGCAAGGCCGCTACAGCCCTCGCAGCTCGATCAACAGCCCGGACGCCACGCAGAGCGTTTATGGCGCCAGCTACATCAACGGGTCGGAAAGTACTCCCCCCCTGCGCATCGAAACCCAAGGGGCGTCGCGCGTCTTCCTGCACTATTCCGATGAACGTTTCGATCGTCTCCAGCGCATGATCCGCCTGCATCGCTGGACCGGTATCCCCGTGGCCGAACTGGACACACTGATCATCAATGCCCTGCGATCCGAGGGAAGCGACACGCTCAGCGCCAACACGTTGCGCACCCTTGGCGTCTACCGGTACCTGAACCAACGTCATGGCATCGCGCCTGAAGAGTTTGCTTCTTTGCTGCACGACATGCCGGTTGAAGCCTGCGGGGAACGAGTCCCGTTGTTCGATCAGGTGTTCAATCGCACCCGCTTGCTTGAAAACCCCGTGTGGCAATACCCCAAGAAGCCACTGGCCGTCACCGACCAGCAAACCTTCAGCTACTTGAGTGCCGGCCTCGGATTGCCCATGAGCCAGGACGCGTTGCTATTGCTTGTGCAACAGAGCGAACAATACCTGCCGGGACTGGAACACGACCTGCCCACGGTTTCATCCCTCTACCGCCAGGCCCGCATCGCCCGGATGCTGGGCCTATCGCCGCTGGAGTGCACCGAGCTGGCCCGGCTACTGGGAGGGGACGATTACGGCAAGGCGCTGGTGACCGGGCGACTGTCTCCCCCGGCATCCTCGACACCCGACATTCTCGACGTGCTGATGGCCCTGGATTGGGCCGTCGACTGGCTCAGGCAAAACGGGCTCGATGTGCTGCGGTGGTGTCGTCTGTTCGCTGAACCAGAAGCGGGCTTGCCACTGAACCAGAACCAGGAACAACGCCTGGCGAGACTTCGAGAGGACACCGAACACGTCCCTCAGCACCTGGTTGAAACCCTCCTGCATGAAATGGCCGACCTTTCCAGCGAGCTCGTCCCTCACGTGATGCAAATGGCCGACACCGATGCCGAGGCGCTTGTCGCGGCCATCAAGGCTGCCCCGGGCATCATGCCGCAGACGCTGGCAAAGGTGCTTCGCACCGCCGACGCTTGCCAACACCTGCACCTGAGCAGCAGCACGCTGAACGCCTTGATGGCAAACCCGACATGGCTGGCCCCGAACACTTCCAGAGCCCTCACCCCGCAAACGCTGTATCTGCTCGAGCGTTTCAGCCATTGCGCCCGTCACCAGGCGCAGTCGGAAGAAAACCTGCTGCACTACCTGCACGTCGCCAACCAGGACGACCAACAGGCGGAAAAAGAAGCCAACAGCCTGCTGGCCAGTCTCCTGAACTGGAACAACGAAGAAGTGCAACGCCTCACGGCGCAATTGGAACCTCGACGTGCGACGTCAATGGAAGCGCTGGACTGGGTCATGCGCTGCCAAGCGTGCTGCGTCAGCACAGGGCTGTCGGCAGAGCAGCTACTCAAGGCAACCGCACTGAATACCCACAGCCCTGTTTCGGATTGGAAAACCGTCGGCGAAGCGCTGATCGCGGCCAGCCATTGACCACCCTACTTCAATATTCAAGGATCGAATATGACCGTTGCCCTGAACAAGCAGCTCGATGAAAGCCTGCGCGATGCCCTGCTGGCGCTCTATCTGAACAAGGTCGCGCCTGACCAGGCCACGACAAAAACCCGCCAGCTCAAGACAGCCCGTGACCTCTACGAATACTGGCTGCTCGATGTGCTGGTCAGCCAGGACGTGCCCACCACGCCAGTGGCCTGCGCCATTGCCAGCCTGCAGCAGTACATCAACCGCATCCTGATGAACCTGGAGCCCGGTTACGACCCGGCCAGTATCGGCGCCGAGCGTTTGAAAACATGGCGCGATGAGATGCATCAGTACCCCACCTGGGCTGCCCATCAAAAATTGCTGTACTTCCCCGCGACTTATCTCGACCCCGCCCTGAGGGCTGATAAAAGCGAGAATTTCCGGCAACTGGAAAACGAGCTCAGCCAGAACCAGATTCAACCCGATGCCGTTCAAACGGCGGTCATGGCCTACCTGACCCGCTTCGAAGAAGTCGCCAACCTGAACATTCTCAACGGTTACATCGACGGCTCGGACTTTGCCAACAGCACCTATTACTTCATTGCCAAATCCCGCTCCGAAAACAGCTACTTCTGGCGCTCGTTGAACATGGCCCAGCGTCCGTTCGACGGCCCCCCTGCGCCACCACCGGCCATCGCACCCAAGCGGGACCAGCCGGATCCGTTCGCCTGGTCGGACTGGGAAAAAGCCGACGTGCCCATTCCCGAGAATGCGGCCGAGCACTCGATTCGGCCGGTCTGGTTCAACAATCGGCTGTTCGTGACCTGGGCAGAATGCATCCACCAGGATCCCTCCGCCAACGCCCCTTCGCAGACCAATACCACGCCATCGGGCAAGACTCACCCGCTCTTGCGCTTGAGCTATTGCTTCAAGAAACAGGACGGCAACTGGAGCACTCCGCGGGTGGCGTTGCAAGGCTATTGCGAGAATGAGGTACTTGGCAGCAAGGACGTGAACGCGATCAAGGCATTGATTCGCACCGTTGCGGTAAGGCACAGCAACGGTTCGCAAGACGTCCTGTTTCTGGCCCTGTATGGTTATGAATCCCTGGTAGCGTCGGGCGTCACCACCGACAATAGCCTCGTCTTCAACAGAACGACTTGCATCGACAAGCACCTCAGCCTTGAATCGGTTCGCTCGGCGGACTCCGCCACCGAGAAAGCATTCCTGGACACTGCCGTCCAGCGCATCCAAGCCAAAACCTCCACAGACCTGGAACTCGCAGAAGCTGCCCCGCCCAGCGACATGCCCTCTAGCATGTCGGATTTCGAAAGTGCCTATCGCGATCGGATCAACCTGCGCTATACCAGGCACGGGTCCAGGCTCACACTGCACATGACGGCGAACATCGGCATTACCAGCGTAGGATTCATAAGTGACCTGCAACGTAACACAATGCACTTGAGGGTGGATAACTCCTCCACTGTTGAACCTCACCTTCAATTCACTTTGGTATTCCCTGCTCAAAGCCTGCCGCAAACTCCCTACATGAGGCTCAATGGAGGTTCGAGACTTCGCCTCATCAACACCCCGGTCTCTCTCGACCGACGCTTCACGCTGTCCTTCAGGCACACGCCTGACGCACTGAGAGACAGTGAACACTCGCCCACCGTCACGCTATCCCGCGAGACCAACCTTGAAGGTAAATTCATTTCCACGGATGCCGTCAGGCGAATGCTCGAGGCGAGCCGGCGTGAGAATACAAGCTCCTCCACCACCGCATCGGAAACCATTACCCTGCAAGCGGCGCACGCCAAACCTTTTGACGTGGGGCCCCTCGCCGTTCTCCGCGATGAACCGCTGAACAAGCAATATGTCGTCTTCCGGCAACCACCCACCTTAGCGGACCGCCCCCTGACCTACGACGACCTGACCGTCGTGGCCGAGTCCATACCCGCGGAGCACCTGGCACAGTCCTTCGATTTCGAGTGGCCCGGTAACGATCCCGGTCACGACGGCACCACGCTTCTTCTCGGGGTGGCGTTCGTCCATCCCCTCGAACCGGCAACGAAGCTCTATTCCGTCCTCAAGGCTATTACGCTGAAGCTCCCTTTAAAGCGCCAGCAACCTCCGACCATTACCCACGTCACGACACCCGGCCTGGGAACCACCCAATTCATCGACTTCGCCAAGTCCGCTATCGAAACCAGTGACGCCTCCAGCCGACTTCGCCCACCCATCCGATTGAACACGGTATTCGCCACCGAACTGATCCGCCGTACCGAAAACAGTCTGGATGAATTGTTCGACTGGACGACGCAACACCTGCAGGAACCCGCGATGCCCGGTGACTTGGCCAACGGCATGGATTTCCATGGCGCCTATGGCCGTTACTTCACCGAGTTGTTTCTCTATCTGCCCTGGCTGGTCGCCCATCGTTTGAATGCCGAACAGCACTACGAGGAGGCCGAGCGCTGGCTGCGTTATACCTTCGACCCGGGTCGCGACAGGAAGGCCTTTTGGCGGAGTGTGCCGCTGATCGACGACAGCATGCCATCGTATTCGCATCAGGCGTCCCATGATCCGCACCAGATTGCCCTCAGTCATCCCGTGCACTTTCGCAAGGCGCTGTACTTTCTGTACCTCGACATCCTGATCAACCGAGGCGATGCCGCGTACCGCGAGATGACCCCTGACGGGCTCAGCGAGGCAAAGCTGTGGTACGTGCGCGTGCTGGACCTGCTGGGTCCACGCCCGGTCGTCCAACCGGCCGATCCCTGGGCTGCCATCAGCTTGAAAGCGCTGAGCGACACCGCCGATGACAGCCTGCGCACCTTCGAATACGCCGTGACCGGCTTGACCGGTAATCACACACTGGCCCTTCGCGAAGGCAGCTCGCGGCCGACCCTGCCGGCGATCGACAGCCCGTATTTGCATTTGCCCTTCAATCCGCAACTGCTCAAGTGCTGGGATCTCGCTGAAAGTCGCCTGTACAACCTGCGGCATAACCTCGACATGGCCGGCAAGCCGCTGCATTTGCCGATTATCGCGGCACCGCTGGACCCGCGCGCCCTCTCCAGCGCCAAGGCCCTGAGTCTCTCGGACAACCCGTCGACAGGCCTGCCGAGCGTCACCATTCCCCACTATCGTTTCACCGTCATGCACAGCCATGCCCAGAACGCCGTGGAAAGCCTCAGCCAATTCGGCACCCTGCTGCTGTCGCTGATCGAGCGCAAGGAACAGGCCCAGTTGCAGGAGCTGCAACAACAGCAAGCCTGGGACCTGGCAAAAATCTCCGTCGACCTGCAACGCCAGGCCTTGAATATCGAACGACAAACCCGCCAGGCGCTGCTGGCCGGCAAAGCGATTGTCCAGGGCCGCGCCAGCCATTACAAAAAACTGCTGGAGGACAACCTGAGTGACTCCGAGAAAAATGCGGGTTACCTCTACGTCGCCAGCGGAGCCTCAGAGCTCGCGGCGATGACCTATCAAATCGCGGCAGGCGGACTGATGACGCTACCCAACGTCTTTGGCTTCAGCAACGGTGGCAGCCGGTGGGAAGGGCCAATGCTCTCTGCCTCCGCCGCAGCCCATAGCGCCGCCATCATCAGCCGCACGGCAGCGGACCAATACGACCGTCTGGCATCGTTCAATCGACGCTGGGATGAATGGATGCAAGCGTATGATCAGTCGCAACTGGAACTGGCCCAGATCGACGCACAACTGGCGCAATTCACTGAGCAGGAAACCGCCACTCGCCTGCAATTGCGGCTTGCCGAATCGACCCTGGGCCAAGCCAAGGCCCACTACGACTTCCTCAGCAAACGCTTTACCAAGGCACAACTGTATCAATGGCTGAACAGCCAGTTGGTCGCACTGTATCGCCAGGCCTACGACGCGACATTGAGCCTGTGCCTGGCCGCCGAAGCCTGTTGGCAGTATGAAATCGCCGACTTCGACACACGCTTCATTCAACCTGGCGCCTGGCATGCGACCTATCGCGGGCTTGGCGCTGGCGAGCGGCTGAAGATGAACCTGTTGAAGATGCACGCCGGGTACCTGCAACGTCACGAGCGGGAGCTGGAGATCCGCAAGACAATATCGTTGCGACAACTCAAGGGCAAAACCGCTGACAGCTCTCTCAACAAGGAGTGGGGACAGTTGCACGCCGACCTGAAGCAAGGCGGATGCGAGTTCGAGCTGACCCATCAATTGTTCGAAGACGATTACAAGGACCAGCGACATTATCTGCGACGCATCAAAACCATCAGCGTGACCTTGCCCACCGTCGTCGGGCCTTATGAAAACATTCGAGCCACGCTGACCCAGACCGCCAGCACCGTGTTCCTGTCGCCGGACAATCAAGGACCGGCCATGGAGAGCTGGCGCGCCAACCAGCAGATCGCCCTTTCGACGGGTGTCGACGACAACGGTCTGTTCACTCTGAACTTCAACGATGATCGATACCTGCCGTTCGAATACACCGGCGCGATTTCCAAGTGGCGGTTGACCTTCCCGAACCCCGAGGCCCAAAAAGACCTGCTGGAGTCGCTGACCGACGTCATCGTGCACGTGAGCTATACCGCCAGGGTCGGTGGAGGTGTGCAATGAATGAACACGCCCCGCTGCCTGTCACCGCACCGTCCCTGCCCAAGGGGGGCGGCGCCATCCAAAGCATCGGCAAAGGATGGAGCCCCGTCGGCGCCCACGGTACGGCCTCCTATGAGATTGCCCTGCCCATTTCGCCAGGGCGTGGCTTTGCGCCGCCCTTGACCCTGAGCTATCTCAGCTCGCTCGGCAACGGGGTGTTCGGCATCGGCTGGGGGCTGTCATTGCCCAGCGTGACGCGCCGCACCAGCAAGGGTGTACCGGCGTACACCGAGGCTGACGAGTTCGTCGGCCCCAGCGAGGTGGCGTGGCTAGCCGAGCGCGATTCACAAGATGTCATCGCCGCCACCTACATCGACCACTACAACGGTCTGGACTTGGGTACGCGCTATACCGTCACCCAATACTTTTCAAGGATCGAAAGCCACTTCGACCGAATTGAGCATTGGTCCTCGCAAGACGATAAGGCCGGCTTCTGGCTGGTGCACGGTGCCGACGGCAGCCTCCACCTGTTTGGCAAGCACCTCTCAGCACGGCGCACCGATCCCCAGGACACGAGCCGTGTCGGCGAATGGCTGCTGGAGGAGAGCCTGAACGCCCACGGTGAGCACATCCTCTACCAGTACAAGACAGACACCACCGCCCAACGCTATTTGAGCCAGGTCAGCTATGGCAATTTCAAGGCTGACCCACACCTGTACGGGTGGACAGCGGATCGGCTCGCGAACGCGCAATGGCACTTCGAGCTGCTGTTCGACTACGGCGAACGGACCACCGCCTACACAGAAAAACCGTCGTATGAGGGGCAGCAGTGGCAAGCCCGGGGCGATGCATTTTCCAGCTTCGCCTACGGTTTTGAGTTGCGCACCGAACGGCTCTGTCGCCAGGTCCTGATGTTTCACCGTTTCCCTGAGGAATTGGGCGCCGTCCCCGTCCTGATACGGCGCCTGCTGCTGGATTATCGCCAGACACTTCTGGGTTACCCGCTCCTTAGCGCCGC
This sequence comes from Pseudomonas sp. NFACC13-1, assembly GCF_900104425.1. Taxonomy (NCBI): domain Bacteria; kingdom Pseudomonadati; phylum Pseudomonadota; class Gammaproteobacteria; order Pseudomonadales; family Pseudomonadaceae; genus Pseudomonas; species Pseudomonas sp. NFACC13-1. The sequence goes on from NZ_FMXV01000016.1 coordinate 97,930, forward strand.
CCATGACCAGGCGTTCGGCGAAGGTGAAGCGGCCGAAAGCCGACCGCCCGTCGAATTCAGCTACAGCGCCTTCCAGCTTGCGCCTGAGCCCCTTGCCTGGCGGCGTTTCCAGGACATGCCGGGGCTCAACGACGGCCATGCCTATCAACTGGTGGACCTGTACGGCGAAGGCCTGCCGGGGGTGCTTCATCGAACCGACAACGGTTGGCATTACCGCGAGCCCGTGCGGGCCAGTACCCAAGGCGACGACGTGGCCTACGGGCCGTGGCGAAGGCTGCCCCACATCCCGGTGACCGACACGGCCACACCGGTGCACCAGGCCCTGAATGACGTCACGGGTGACGGTCGTTTGGACTGGCTCGTCGCCCAGCCGCAAGTGAGCGGCTTTTTCGCCCTCGATGCCGAACGAAGCTGGTCGGGCTTTGCCACGTTCAATGCCCTTGCGCCAGAGTTTTTCAGCCCCCAAGGGCTGTTGGCCGACCTGATGGGCGCCGGGCTCGGCGATCTGGCGGTGATCGGCCCGCGCAGCGTTCGCCTGTACGCCAACCAGCGGGAGCGCGGCTTCTCCCCCCCAGTGGAAGTCCCTCGCAAGGAAAACGAAGACGCCCTGCCCTTATTCAGCGCCTCACCCGGTGAACTGGTGGCTTTCAGCGATGTACTGGGCAGCGGCCAGCAGCATCTGGTGCGCATTCGTCACAACGAAGTGAAGTGCTGGCCCAACCTCGGCCGTGGGCGTTTCGGCAACGCCAGGGTGCTGGACTTTCCCGGGCTGGCCTACGACAGCTTCGACGCCGCGCGTATCCGCCTGGCGGACCTGGATGGTTCCGGCGCTGTCGACCTGATCTATCTGCAAGCGGACCAGGCGTTGATTTTCATGAACCGCTGCGGCCATGGTTTCAGCCCCGCGGTTGCCCTGCCTTGGCCGGAAGGCCTGCGCTACGATCCTCTGTGCCAGGTCAGCATCGCCGACCTGCAAGGGCTCGGTTGTTCCAGCCTGATCCTGAGCGCGCCGCACATGACGCCGCGGCATTGGCGCTACGACTTCGTCAGCGCCAAACCGTACCTGCTCACCGGCATCCACAACAACATGGGCGCCGACCAGCGCATCCGCTACCGCAGCTCGGCCCAGGAGTGGCTGGATGAAAAACTGCAGCGGATGACGGCCGGCAAGCCCCTCACCTGCCGCTTGCCCTTGGCCCTGCACCTGGTTTGCGCTCAGACCCAAGTGGATGAAATAACCGGCAATCGACTGACCCAGGCATTCTCCTATCGCCAGGGTTACTACGACGGCATCGAACGTGAGTTTCGGGGCTTTGGCCTGTTGCTGCAAACCGACACTGAAGCGAGCCCCGGCGACACCGACGTCCAGGCCTTCACCGCCACCTGCCTGAAAAAGACCTGGTTTCACACCGGGCGAAGGGTGAACCTGCCACGCAATGGCTACAGCCGGGCAGACAAGCAAGCCGTGCCGCTGGGCAAGACCGTGCTGTGCCACTGCCCGCCAGAGTCGTTGCAGGATCGCATCATTGCCTCGCCAGACGCGGCGACCGAACTGGAAATGTCCCGCGCCCTGTGTGGCCGGGTATTGCGCAGCGAGGTCTTCGGCATCGACAGACAGTTGAAAACCACCCGTCTGTATTCGGTGGAGGAAAACCGTTATGGGCTGCGCCTGCTGCAAGCGCCCGACAGCGTTCGCCGGCAGGCCCGAATGTTGCCCCTGCTGCTGGAGTCCATCCACTACCAGTACGAAGGCATTACCGATGACCCACAATGCCGGCACACCCTGAACCTGCAACACGACCGGTACGGCGCGCTGACCCACAGCGTGGACATCCACTACGCCCGACGAAAAACCGCCAGCGATACACCACCGTTCAGCGAAGCCGACCCGCAACAGTGGTGGCGCGACGCGCATGACCCGGCGCAGCAGCTCTACTACCTGAACGAAACCCGTGCCGAATTCATCCATCTGCAGACGCCCCAGCAATGGCGACTCGGCCTGCCTTATCGCCAGCGCACCCAGGCGTTGCAGCGCCCCAAGCGCCCTGCGGACCAGGGGTTGAGCCCACGGGACCTGTCTTTCGAAACGCTCAGCGAACTCACGCAACAGACCACCTGGAAAACCCAAGGCGTGCTGACCGGCTTGTCCGTGCAGCGCTACAGACACGCGTCGAGCACAGCGACCCTGCCGGACGGCGTCGCGGATTTTCAGGCCCTGGTCGACCATCTGGAAAGCGCCGAACTGGATGAAAACGCCCTGGGCGCGTTCCAATTACTGCCACAGGACAGCCGCCCCAAAGGAAAACTATTGGAGCGAATGGGTTATCACCGAATGAGCGATTTTCTTCTCGACACCGCGCCGGAGAAAAAACTCTGGTCAGTCAAAAGCGCTTTCACCACCTACGCGCCATTGGCGGGTTTCTACAAAACCAGAAGCGTACAACCGAGCGAAAGCCAAGGCGTGTACGAGATAGGCCATGACCCATACGCTTGTCTTGTCACCACCTTCAAACTACCCGACGGCTGCACCACCCAGGCGTTTTACGATTACCGTTCACTCCAGCCCCTGCGCATCATCGACCCCAACGGTAACGTACAAGAAAGTCTGTTCGATGCGTTCGGCCAAGTATTGGCCACCTCTTTTCATGGGGACGAGCACCACACACCCGTAGGTTTCAAGCCGCTCGCACAGTTCAAACGGCCACCGTTCAGCAGCCCCGCGACCGCCATCAGGCAAAGCAGGGAGGCCCTGCAAGACGCCGCTATGACCCTCTATTACGCGCCCTTCAGTTGGATGGGGCGTGTATCGAAGGTTGCCCGGTCGGACAGCGACTGGCTGGCACGTTGCGTGGGTAACGGCGACCTGCTGCCCAGCGGCCATATCCGCGCATCGGCCCGAGCCCACCTGGCGGAGCTTCAGACATCCTCCGCCGACGACCTCAAGCTGAAACACGAAATCGCAGCCGCGCCCCGTGAACCGATACACATCGCCACGCTGGTCGCCGACCGCTTCCCGGATGACCCCCGAAGACAAATCCGCATCGCTGTCAGTGGCTTCGATGGCTTCGGGCGCCCCCTGCAAAGCAAGCAACTCGTCGAACCGGGCCAGGCTTACGTCGTCGACGCCAAGGGCGACCTGACACTGACGGATGGAAAGCCCAAGGAGCAGATCGCCGCCAGGCGCTGGCGTGTCAGCGAACGGGTGGAATACAACAGCAAGGGCCTGGCGGTGCGTATCTACCGCCCATATTTCGCCGACCGGCACAGCCACATCAACGATGCGTCCTTGCGCCAGTCCGGGCATTTCGACCAACACTTCTACGACCCACTCGGACGCCCCAGCCACGTGTTGCTCGCCAGGCAAAATGGCCTCGCCTATCTGCGCCGGCATACACGTCACCCCTGGTACACCGTGGACGAGGACGAGAATGACACGCTGCAGGAAGTCCTGTCCGAACACGCCGCCACGGCTGGAGGTGGCGTATGAACGACGCACGCCTTCATCACAAGACGCCCATGATCAATGCCCTCGACAGTCGTGGCCTGCCCGTGCGGCAAATCGCTTACTACCGGCGTGACGCCCAGGCGCCCTCCCAGGTGCGCATTGCCCAGCAAGACTATGACGCGGCGGGACGAGCGGTGGCGCAGCGTGATCCCCGACTGTTTGCCATGGCGACCGGCGGGGCGAACCTGCGGACGGTCTTCAGTTTGTCCGGCAAGACACTGTTGCTCGACAGTATCGATGCCGGGTGGCGCCTGTACCTGCCTGGCGATGCCGGGCAGCTATCGCACTGCTGGGATCAGCGAGGCACCTATTGGCGAACCACCTATGACACGCAACTGCGCATGACGGCCGTCCATGAACAAGCGGCAGGCGACGTACCGCGCAGGGTCGAATGCCGGCATTACGGCGACAATTCGCCGGAGTCCGCGGTGCATAACCAGTGCGGTGCGCTGATCCGCCACGATGACAGCGCCGGCACCTTGTTGATCCATGACTATGGGCTTTGCGCCAAACCTCTCAGCCAGACCAGGCACCTGCTGGCCACCGCCGAACGCCTGGACTGGCCAGCGCAGGAGACAGACCGCGATCGCTTGCTGGAACAGGGGAACGGCTACACCACCCGCTGGCGCTACGACGCGCTCGCCGAACTCATCCAGCAGACCGATGCCGCCCAGCACCAGCAGCGCTACTCGTTCGATGTCGCCGGTCAGCTCAAGTCCGTGGGCCTGCGGATAAGCAACACGGCGACCGAAAAAGTCATCATGAGCGATCTGGTCTATAACGCGTCCGGCCAGCTCGAGTCCCAGACGGCCGGCAACGGGGTCGTCAGTCGCGCCGTGTACGATCCGGCCAACGGTAGACTGACCAAACTGCTCACGTCGCGGGCGGCCAGCACCTTGCAGGATCTGCGCTACACCTACGACCCGGTGGGCAACGTGACGCAGCTGGAGGACAAGGCCCAACCGGTGCAGTTCGGCAGTAACCAGCGGGTCGAAGCCGCCAGCACATTCACCTACGACAGCCTTTACCAATTGATCAGCGCGACGGGCCGCGAGGCCGCCGGATTGACCAGCCCCCCGGACCTTCCAGCCCTTGGCAAAACACCCATCGACCCGAATCAGCTGTTCAACTTCACCGAACACTACGAGTACGACACTGGCGGCAACCTGATCGAATTGCGCCATCGTCGCGACGGCAATCACTATACCCGGACCCTGAACGTGGCCGCCGCGAGCAATCGCCTGCGCGCCTGGAATAAAGGCCAATCGACACCCGACGTGGCAGTGGACTTCGATGCCAACGGCAACCAGCAGGCGCTTTCCCCAGGCCAGGCGCTGACATGGAACCTGCGCAACCAGCTCGACGGCGTGGTGTTGGTACGGCGTGAAAACGCTGCCGATGACATCGAGCGCTATCGCTACGACAGCGGCGGTCAACGAGTACGCAAGCTCCAGACAACCCTGGGCGCAACACGGGTTCACACTCGGGAAGTCCGTTATCTGCCGGGCCTCGAAATTCGCACGCGCGATAATGAACGCCTGGAAGTCATCACCCTGCAAGCCGGTCGCTACAACGTGCGCTACCTGCACTGGACCGAAGGCCGACCGTCCGGTATCGCCGCCAACCAGATTCGCTATGGCCTTGGCGACCACCTGGGCTCCAGCTCACTGGAACTTGACGACCAGGGCGGCCTGATCAGCCAGGAAAGCTACCTGCCCTACGGCGCAACCGCTTGGCAGGCCTCCCGCTCAGCCGTGGAAGCCGACTACCGGACCCTTCGCTACTCCGGCAAGGAACGCGATGCCAGTGGCCTGTATTACTACGGGCAGCGGTACTACGCGCCGTGGTTGCAACGCTGGATCAGTCCCGACCCGGCAGGGGCGGTCGATGGCTTGAACCTGTATGCCCTGGTGGGAAACAACCCCCTCAGGTTTGTCGACCGTCAAGGATGGATGAAGGAGGATTTCCTCCAATGGATGAAAGAGGATGGCCACGCCCGTTCCCTGAAAATGATGCAGCCGCCACCGACGAAACACGCTAAAAAACGTGCCGGCACTCATCAGGAAGGTCCTCCAGATCCCGACGCCAGCCCCAGTTTCAGCAAAACCAAACGCAAGGAGCTGGTCGTTCACTCCTATGGCTTAGTCGTGGATCGCAATGGCGACAACGATGTGGGTCTCAACGAGTACTACAACCTCACCGGGCCCAAATCCGGCCCGGAGGGATACCGCGGCGTAGACAAGGCGTATGACGGCACCGCCGAAAGCAAGCAGTTCTACCTGAATTTCGGAAGCTACAGGATCGGCAATACCCACGAATACCTGGCAGATCTGGCCGAACGATACAGCGCGACGAAAAACGATCCGATCCATAAAATCGAACTGGACCCCGACGCGTTAAAGAGCGAGCCGACGCTGAGCAGGACCGTCGAGGATGTCCATGAACTCCAGCAGTACACCCAGAACCTCATCGCCACGCACATCGAGAAATCCGGCAACATCATTCCCAAGCTCACGGGGGGGCCAGGGGCGCACGGAGAAGTCCGCGTACTCAACTCGGTCGTTGCGCTCTATCCGGGTCAAGTTGAAAGGGTGCTGTCAAATACGCAACTGTTCACCGAAAAATTGACCGGCGCGGACAAACCGAAACCTTTCATTGCCTGCTTCAATTGCAGCGGCATCATTCCGCAAAACGTCAGTATCCAGACGGGGCGCCACGCTATGGACTATGCGAAATACAACGAGCATGTCTTGGCTATCAATCGTGCTCCGCGCCCTGGTCCCAGTCCCTGACTGCACCTGGCCAGCTCAAACCCGCTCGGATCCTGCCTGGCCTGGAGGACTCGAGCGGGGGCGCCTCTCAGACAGTGATCGCATTGGTAAACACCAACCGGTTCCCAAACGGATCGACCACCGTCATGTCCTGGCTTCCCCAGGGCATGGCCTGGATCTGGGGGTGGGCGTAGCGATACGCCTTGTCCTGCAATTGCTGCTGGAACGCTTCCAGCTCATCGGTCTCGATCCGCAGGGCCGAGCCCGGCGTGCAATCGCCATGGTGCTCGCTCAGGTGCAACACGCAGTCGCCACGGGAGACCTGCAAGTACAACGGGAAGTTGTCACCGAAGCGATGTTGCCAGTCGACGGTAAAGCCCAGGAAGTCGACATAGAACGCCAGCGCCTTGGTTTCATCGAAGATCCGCAGGATCGGGGTGGTTTTACCGAAGCTCATGGGTTGCTCCCTGGCTGAAAAGACCCAGTTTAGTGGGTTGACCCCAATGCTTCGGCCTTGGACCCGGCTTCTTTAGTGTCGCAGTGCCATTATTGTGACGCCAATTTACACAATATCAGCCGCTTACACGTCATTCGCAGGAGCAAACCCCTGGCGCAGATCACCCTCCCGCGCCAGGAACCGGCCTTCCCGGCGCCCGTTAGCCTGCCCTTCGCGGTAGCTCAAGACACCATTGACCCACACGCCATCAATCCCTTCGGCAGCCCGTTGCGGCTCGTTGAAATCGGCCACGTCGCGAATGGTGTGCGGATTGAACAGCACCAGGTCCGCCCAATGGCCTTCGCGGATTTCCCCTCGTTGCTTGAGGCCGAAACGCGCCGCTGAAAGGCCGGTCATCTTGTGCACGGCGGTGTGCAGCGCAAACAGCCCGACATCACGACTGAAATGGCCCAGCACCCGTGGGAAAGCGCCCCACAAGCGCGGATGAGGAAACGGGTCTTCGGGCAATCCGTCGGAGCCGACCATGGATAGCGGATGGGCGAGGATTCGGCGGACGTCGCCTTCGTCCATGCCGTAGTACACCGCACCGGCCGGTTGCAGGCGCCGCGCCGCTTCCAACAGCGACACCGCCCATTCGCGGGCGATGTCGGTCAGGTCGCGCCCGCCCATTGACGGGTGCGGTGTCGACCAGGTGATGGTGATGCGATGGGCATCGGTCACTTGCTTGAGATCCAGGGTCGAGGAGCTGGCCGCGTAGGGATAGCAGTCGCAACCGACCGGATGGGTTTTCGCCGCGTTCTCCAAGGCCGCGAGCACCTGCGGGCTGCGTCCCCAGTTACCGGCCCCGGCACACTTGAGGTGGGAAATGATCACCGGGCTCTGCGCATGGCGACCGATCTGGAACGCCTCGTCCATGGCCTCGAGCACCGGCTCGAATTCGCTGCGCAGGTGGGTGGTGTAGACCGCGCCGAATGCACTCAACTCTTCGGTCAGTTGCATGACTTCGTCGGTGGACGCCGAAAAAGCGTTGGCATAGGCCAGGCCGGTGGACAAACCCAGTGCACCGGCCTCCAGGCTTTCGCGCAATTGCCGGCGCATGGCAGTGATTTCGCCCTGCGAGGCAGTGCACAACAAATCATCCATGTGGTTGCTGCGCAACGCCGTATGCCCGACCAACGCGGCCACGTTGACCGCCGGTTTCGCCGCCTCTACCGCCCCACGATAATCTCCGAAGCGCGGGTAGGCGAACGCCTGGGCCGTGCCGAGCAGGTTCATCGGGTCCGGTGGATCGCCCCGCAGGCTCACCGGCGAAGCGCTGATGCCGCAGTTGCCGACGATCACCGTGGTCACGCCCTGGCTGAGCTTGGGCAGCATCTGCGGTTGGCGAATCACCACCGTGTCGTCGTGGGTGTGCACATCGATGAACCCAGGCGCCAGCACGCGGCCGCCGGCGTCGATGTCTTCAAGCGCCCGGGCATCGCCCAGCTCGCCGATGCGTTCGATGCGCCCGGCGCGAATGCCGACATCGGCGTGGTAACCGGGGCTGTCGCTGCCGTCGATGACCAGCGCATTGCGGATAAGCGTGTCGTACAGCATGTCAGTCTCCCAGCGGCAAGTGATCGTCGCCGCCGCGGTAATCGTCCAGGGCGAGTTTGACCCGCCGCAGGCGCTCTTGATTGTCTTCGGGATGGGCCAGCGCCAGCTCGGTGGCGAGCACGTCGATGGCCAGCAGCATGCCGTAGCGCGCCGCCGTGGGTTTGTAGATGAACGAGGTTTCGGCGCCTTGCAGGGGCAGCACGCAGTCGGCCAGTTGGGCCAGTGGCGAGTCGGCGCGGGTGACGGCCAGGATCGCCGCGCCGTAGCTGCGGGCCAATTCAACGGCACTCAACAGCTCCGGCGTGATACCGGTCAGTGAACAGGCGATGACCAGATGCTGGTCACTCAGCGAAGTGGCGGTGATGCGCATCATCACCGGGTCGCGACAGGCGGCAATCGGGTAGCCGAAACGCACCAGCCGCACCTGCAACTCCTCGCCGCACAGCGCCGACCAGCCACCGAGGCCGAACGCATGAATCATCCGTGCCTTGCCGATCATCCGCACGGCATCGCCGAACCGCGACTCTTCGAATGCCGACAGATGCTGGCGCAGAGTCGCTTCGATATCGCCGACGATCTGTCCATAAAACGCCGATTGCTCCGGCGCGCCGGCGGGGTCGAGGAAACGGCTGCCGACACCGCTGGCCTGGGCCAGTTGCAGGCGCAAGTCCCGCAGGTCGCGGCAACCGACGGTACGGGCGAAGCGCGACAGGGTAGCGCTGCTGACTTCCGCCCGTTGGGCCAGTTCATCGAGGCTGGCGGAGGCGGCAAAGCCGACGTCTTCGAGCATCAGCCGGGCGATTCTTCCTTCGCCGGCGCTGAAGGAATCCTGGCGGGAACGGATCTGGTAGAGGATGTCCATGGCGGCTCCTGTTGGGGTGCGTTGCGCTCAAAGCAAGCGCGAAAGCCCGAGGGTCAAGGCGAACGCGACCACGGAAATCAGCGTTTCGAGCACCGTCCAGGTCTTGAAGGTTTGCGTGACGGTCATATTGAAGTATTCCTTGATCAGCCAGAAGCCGCCGTCGTTGACGTGGGAAAAGATAACCGACCCGGCCCCGGTGGCCAGCACCAGTAACTCGGGATGGGGATAACCCAGGCCAATCGCCACGGGCGCGACGATGCCCGAGGCCGTGGTCATCGCCACCGTGGCCGATCCGGTGGCAACCCGCATCAGTGCGGCGAACAACCAGCCCATGACCAGCGGTGACAACTGGAACTCCTGGGCCAGGCCGACAATCTGTTGCGTGACCCCGGCGTCCACCAGGATCCGGTTCAAACCACCGCCGGCACCCACCAGCAAGGTGATGCTGGCGGTCGGTGCCAGGCATTCGTTGGTGAACTTGAGGATCGATTCGCGGTTGAAGCCCTGGGCCAGGCCGAGAGTCCAGAAGCTGAGAACGGTCGCCAGCAGCAAGGCGATCACCGAGTTGCCGATGAACAGCAGGAACTGATTGAAACCGCTGCCCGGCGTGGAGATCAGGTTGGCCCAGCCGCCGATCAACATCAGAATCACCGGCAGCAGAATGGTCCCCAGGGTCACGCCGAAACCCGGCAGCCTGGCGCGCGGCTCGCGGTCGAGGAATTGTCGCTCCAGCGGGTTCTCGGCCGGTAGCTGGATGCGTGGCACGATGAATTTGGCGTACAGCGGGCCGGCGATGATCGCGGTGGGAATGCCGATCAGGATCGCGTACAGCAAGGTCTGGCCCACCGAGGCCTGGAACGCCTGCACTGCCAGCATCGCCGCCGGATGGGGCGGCACCAGGGCATGGACCACCGAAAGCCCGGCGACCATCGGCAGCCCCACCATCAGGATCGACACGCCCACACGCCGGGCGATGGTGAAAGCGATGGGCACCAGCAGCACAAAGCCGACTTCGAAGAACAACGGCAAGCCCACCAGGAAGGCAATGCACACCATTGCCCAGTGGGCGTTGCGCTCGCCGAAGCGTCCGATCAGCGTCTGCGCCATCCGCTCCGCCCCGCCGGACTCGGCCATCATCTTGCCGAGCATCGTGCCCAAGGCCACCACCAGTGCAATGTGCCCCAGCGTCTTGCCGACACCCGCCTCGTACGCCCCCACCACACCTGACGGCGGCATCCCGGCCAGCAACGCCAGGCCAATGGAAACCAGAGTAATCACGATGAACGGATTGAGTCGATAACGGGCGATCAGAACGATCAGCGCAATGATGGCGATGGCCGCGTAGACCAGTAGCCAATAACCGAAAGCAGGGGCCATGCGTTACTCCTCGAATGGGGGTCACGTCGATGTGTTGTGAAACTCATAAATCATTTCACCGAGGATTCTTCAAACCCATTGAAAGTAATTTTCGCCCACAGGCAAGAAATGTCGCTGACGGACATCGCGATGCAGCCGCTATGAAAATCCGGCGCCGGACTTTCATACAGAACCCTTCTCTTGTGGTGAGGGGATTTATCCCCTCACCACAGACGGCTGGCCGCCCCGCACTCAATTCCGTACCATCCGCAGCTGTTTTCGCACCACGCCCCGGCAGCCGACGCTCCACCGGCGCCCAGTCAGGTAAATCATGAAACCAGCACGCCTTCGCGCCGATACCCTCGCCGGCCTCACCACCTCTTTCGCCCTGCTCCCCGAGTGCATCGCCTTCGCCCTGGTGGCCCATCTCAATCCGCTGATGGGGTTGTACGGTGCGTTCATCCTGTGCACGCTGACCGCGTTGTTCGGTGGTCGCCCCGGGATGGTGTCAGGCGCGGCGGGATCGATGGCCGTGGTGATCGTCGCCTTGGTGGTGCAACACGGTGTGCAGTACCTGTTGGCGACCGTGCTGCTGGGCGGGTTGATCATGATGGCGTTCGGGTTGTTACGCCTGGGCAAGCTGGTGCGCATGGTGCCGCACCCGGTGATGCTCGGCTTCGTCAACGGCCTGGCGATCGTCATTGCCCTGGCCCAGTTGGAACACTTCAAGAATGGCGAGGCTTGGCTGAGCGGCCCGCCGCTGTACCTGATGGCCGGCCTGGTGGCGCTGACCATGGCCATCGTCTACCTGCTGCCGCGCCTGACCCGCAGCGTGCCGCCGGCGCTGGTGGCCATCCTCGGTGTTGGCCTGGCGGTCGACCTGCTCGGCCTGCCGACCCGAACACTGGGCGACATGGCCCACATCGCCGGCGGCTTGCCGACCTTTGCCCTGCCGGACATTCCCTGGAACCTGCAAACCCTGCAAATCGTCGCACCCTATGCGGTCATCATGGCGATGGTCGGTTTGCTGGAAACCTTGTTGACCTTGAACCTGACCGATGAAATCACCGAGAGCCGCGGTTATCCGGACCGTGAGTGCGTGGCGTTGGGCGCGGCCAACATGGCCTCCGGCTTGCTCGGCGGCATGGGCGGTTGCGCCATGATCGGCCAGACCATGATCAACCTCAGCTCGGGCGGACGCGGGCGGTTATCCGGCGTGGTGGCCGGGGTGATGGTGTTGCTGTTCGTGTTGTTCCTGTCGCCGCTGATCGAGCGCATCCCGCTGGCGGCGCTGGTGGGCGTGATGTTCGTGGTGTCCCAACAGACATTCGCCTGGGCCTCGTTGCGGGTGGTCAACAAAGTGCCGGCCAACGATGTGCTGGTCATCATCGCGGTGACGGTGATCACGGTGTTCACCGACCTGGCCGTGGCCGTGCTCTGCGGGATTATCATCGCGGCGCTCAACTTCGCCTGGCAACAAGCCCGGGAGCTGTACGCCGACACCCACGAGGAAGCCGACGGCAGCAAGCTTTATCGCTTGCACGGCACGCTGTTCTTCGCCTCGTCGACGCCGTTCCTCAACCAGTTCGACCCGGCCAACGACCCGGCGCTGGTGACCCTCGATTGCCGTCACTTGCGCTTCGTCGACTACTCGGCCGTCGCCGCGCTCAAGACCCTGCGCGAGCGCTACAGCAAAGCGGGCAAGCACCTGCGGGTGTTTCACCTGTCCGAGCGTTGCAAGCAAATGCTCAAGCGCGCAGGCGTGCAGCACGACTGAAGCAACACCCAACAAAAACTGTGGGAGCGAGCTTGCTCGCGATAGCGGTGGGTCAGCCAACTTCAGTACTGAATGACCTGGCGCCATCGCGAGCAAGCTCGCTCCCACAAGGGTGCTTATTCTGCTGGCACTGTCGATGTCACCATCTCATCGAGAATCCACTCCACCACCGACGTCCGCTTCGGCGTCCAGCCCAGCAGCTCACGGGCGTTCGTGCCTCGCACACGGCTGTTGGAACCCAGGCCATAGTTGGCCATTTCGTAGCCCCATTCGGCCTCGGCTTCGGCCAGCGGCCAATCTTGCGGCTCGCCCAGCTTCAGCGCCCGGGCCATGGCAGTGGTCATGTCGATGAACGAGGCCTCGTCGCTTTCAACGAAATAGAACGTGCCGGGTACGTTACGGGTCAGAGCCAACTTGTACAGCTCGACCACGTCTTCGATGTGCACGTTGGACCAGATGTTCTGCCCCGGTCCCACATGCCGCACCACCCCGCTTTTACGCGCCTGCTTGAGCAGCCGTGGCAACTGCACACTGTCACGCTTGACCCCCAGGCTGTGGCCGTAGATCAAGGTGTTGCAGATCACCGCCGAATTCACGCCTTGCTGGGCGGCATCCAGGACAAGATTGTCGATGGCGACACGGGCCGCTTTGTCGACCGTGGGTGGCGGCAGATGGCCTTCCCGGTAGATGTCATCGCTGTGACGACCACCGGAAGCATCGCCGACAATGCTCGAACCGCTGGTGTGCAGCAGCACTTTGTTCGAGCCTTCGAGCCCTTCGATCAGGGCTTCGACCGCACCCCGATGATCGCTGCTGGCGGCGTTGATCACGGCGTCGGCGGTACGGGCCTGTTCGGTGAGCAGCGCGCTGTCCTCGAGGGTACCAATGACCGGCTCGATGCCCAGCGCAGTGAGTTCGCTCGCCTGTTCGGCACTGCGCACCAGACCGCGAACCTGATGCCCGGCGCGTACCAGGCCGGTGGCGATGGAACCGCCGATAAAACCGGCAGCGCCGGTGATGAATACGTTCATGGGATAACTCCTTGGCAACCTGAGTGATGGGACGAGTATCGAGGACTGGTCCTTGCCGAAACAGTCCACATTGCCCAAATCACTCTTGCCTTGAAGTCACGAATCAGCCCTTGAAGTCCCGCGCGGCGTAGTCGGCGAGCTTGCCCTGGATGAAGTCCAGGAAGCACTGGATCCGCAGGGCCAGTTGCGAGTTGCGGTAGTACACCGCATTGATTGGCTGGCGGTATCCGCTGTTGGCATCGGCCAGCAGCACCTTCAGCCGACCGGCCTGGATGTCTTCGCGGGTCATGAAGTCTGACAGACAGGCAATGCCCTGCCCTTGCAGCGCCAGGTGCCGCACGGTCTCGCCGCTGGACGCGCTGATGGCGGGCTGGATCGGCCAGCGATCACCGTGCCGGTGGCGCAGCGGCCATTGATTGAGGCCCTCGTTCTGGGCAAACCCCAGCAATGCGTGCTCCGCCAGTTCGGCGACGCTGGTGGGTGTGCCGTGCCGCTTCAAATAGGCCGGGCTGGCGAGGATGTGCAACGGGCTGCAGCCCAGGGCGCGGGCGTGGAGCGTCGAGTCGGTGAGGGTGCCGATGCGGATGGCGATGTCGGTGCTTTGCTCCAGCAGGTCGATGATCAGGTCGTTGCTGTTGAGTTCGAGCTGGATATCCGGGTAAAGCCCGCGGAACTCTTCAATGTGCGGGACGATGGCGTGCAGCATGAACGGCGAGGCCGCGTTGATCCGCAAGCGTCCCGCGGGATTTTTCTGGCGGGACGACAGGCGCTCTTCCAGTTCATCCATCTGGTCGAGGATGCCTTTGGCCTGTTCGAAGAAGTACTTGCCCTCCTCGGTCAGGTCCATGCGCCGCGTGGTGCGGTTGATCAGCGTGATGTCGAGCTTGGCCTCCAATCGCGACAGCGTGCGGCTGACCGCCGATGGCGTCTGCCCGACCTGTTCGGCGGCGGCGGAGATCGATCCGCACTCGATCACGCAGACGAAAATCTGCAACTCGTCGGATCTGGCTTTCACGTATCCCCCTGTCGATTGATCTTTGTGGCGAGGGGATTTATCCCCGCTGGGCCGCGAAGCGGACCTTAGCCAACGACGCGATGTACCTGAGCAATCATGTCGTCATGCCTCGGCGTCTGCTTCGCAGACGAGCGGGGATAAATCCCCTCGCCACAGATCCACCGCGCCCCGGACCAGACAGATAGTAACGGGGTACGTCGCAAAAAGGTCACGCCTTCAGGCCGAACACCTCGATCAAATGCCGCTCATACCGCGCCACATCCTCTTCGATGTTCGGGCGCTTCATCACGTCCACGCACAGGAAGGTCGGCAGGCCGGTCATGCCGAGGAACTGATTGGCCTTGTGGAACGGGAAGTACACCGCGTCCACGCCCTTGGCTTCGAAGAAGTCGGTCGGGTCGTCGAAGGCTTGCTGCGGGGCGTTCCAGGTCAGGGACAACATGTACTGCTTGCCTTGGATCAGGCCGCCGCTGCCATATTTCTGCGAGGCATCGGAACGGGTCCGACCGTCGCTGGCATAGAGGCTGCCGTGGCCTTCGGTGAAGACTTCGTCGATGTATTTCTTCACGGTCCACGGTGCGCCCATCCACCAGCCTGGCATCTGGTAAATGATCACGTCGGCCCAGAGGAACTTGGCGACTTCCTCCTGGACGTCGTAGCCGCCGTCGATGAAGGTGGTTTTCACATCGAAACCGCCACGGTCCAACACGCTGAGCGCCGTGTCGTGGAGGGTGGCGTTATAGCGACCGTCGGAGTGGGCGAATTGTTTGCCGCCGTTGAGCAACAGGACTTTTTTCATGGGGAGCCTCATCGGGTTCCACGGCGTGGGCCGTTGGAGGGCCGCTGCATGGAAAGGTTGAAAATGATGGCGGCAGGGTACCGACGAGCTTCGCGCGGAATAAGCACCGCAACGGCAAAACTGATTTGATCTATACGCAAGAATGGAAGGCCGATTGTTGCCGTAAGCTCCGACACCTCTTTATATTCAGGAGCCCCCTCGATGAGCGAACTGCACGGTTTCATCCTGCATGCCAAGACCCGCCCGGAAAAAGCCGAAGCCTTCGAAGCGCTGTTTCGCGCCTACGTCGAGCCAAGCCGTGCCGAGCCCGGTTGCATCGAATACCACATGCTGCGGGACCAGCAGGATCCAACGCTGTTCATCTTCTATGAAATCTGGGCATCCCAGGCGCACCTGGAGGTGCACTCGAACCTGCCGCACATGCGGCAATTCTTCGAGCGACGCATGGAGTACCTGGAGCGCGACTTCGACATCCGCCGCGTCGACATGCTCAGCCCGTCCTCGGCTAGCCGCTGATCAGCAGATGGCCGCCGAGCACGCCGAGGCCGATGAAAAATGCCCGTTTGAACCACACGGCGCTGATCCGCTGGCGCAACCATTGCCCTAGCCACATCCCCAGCAGCGCCGGTGCCACTGCCAACAACGAAGCACTCAACTCGCCCCCGCCCAGCTCGCCGCGCCACAACAGGCCGGCGGCCAGGGCCAGGGTAGAAACGGTGAAAGACAGGCCCAGGGCCTGCACCAGTTCATCCTTGCTCAAGCCCAGCGCTTGCAGATAGGGCACCGCCGGAATGACGAACACACCGGTGGCGGACGTGATGAGGCCGGTCAGCAGCCCACAAAGCGGAGCGATCCACGATTCGGCATCGGGATCGACCCGCAGCGTTGGCAGCAACAATCCGCTCAACGCATACAGCAACAATGCCCCGCCCAAGGCCCGCACGACCCAAGCCCCGCCTGTCATACCGAGCCACAGCGTACCGAGCCCGGTGCCCAAGAAAATCGCCAGCAGCAGCGGCCACAGGCGCCGGATCAGGGCTTGCAGATGACCGCCGAACGCCAGTTGCCAGAGATTGGTCAGGGTCGCCGGGATAATCAGCAACGCCGCAGCCTGTGGCGGAGACATAGCCAGCCCGAGCAAGCCCATGGAGACGGTCGGCAGCCCCAGGCCGATCACACCCTTGATGGTGCCGGCCAGCAGGAAGGTGACGATGACCAGCAGGGAAAGGGCCAGGCCGAGATTTTGATAGAAAGCGATAAGTGTGTTCATGGGGGTATCGTGCGCCCCGGGACCTAGCCTGAAAATCTGCCATATACTGAGGGTGCCTCTCTTGTGACAAGAGGCTGTAAATTCGTTGATGCTGACGACGTCATCGCGAGCAAGCTCGCTCCCACAGTTTGAAATGCAATCCTCCTGTGGGAGCGAGCTTGCTCGCGATGACGATGTACCAGACACCAGACAAACCCGGCACAGGATCACCAGCCCATGCACTTCGACCTCACCGACCTGCGCCTCTACCTGAACATCCTCGACACCGGCAACATCACCGCCGGTGCGGCCCGCAGCCATTTGTCCCTGGCCGCGGCCAGTGCGCGGGTCCGGGCCATGGAAGCTTCCCTGGGCATCGATCTGCTTGAGCGCGGACGGCGTGGCGTAACCCCGACGCCGGCTGGCAGGGCCCTGGCCGAGCATGCCCGGGCCCTGTTGCAACAGGCCGAACGCCTGCAACAGGACCTGGCCGAATACGCCAAGGGCGTCAAAGGCCGGGTGCGATTGCTGTGCAACACCAGCGCCATGACCGAGTACCTGCCCGAACTGCTGGCCGGCTTTCTCAAGGCCCATCCCCACCTAGACATCGACCTGCAGGAATTACCCAGCTCACGGATCACCCATGCGCTGCGCCAGGGCGCGGCGGACCTGGGGATCGTTTCCGACGCGGTGGACACCCACGGCCTTCAGGCCTGGCCGTTTCGCGACGATCCACTGGTCTTGATCCTACCGACCGGGCACCCACTGGCTGACGGTCGAGCGGTGCGGTTCAGCGAGACCCTCAGCCATGACTATGTCGGCCTGAACGCCTCCAGTGCCCTGGCGATTCACCTGGAAGAACAGGCCCTGCACATCGGCTCGCGCATGCAAATCCGCATTCGCGCCGATGGTTTCGACGGCATGATTCGCATGGTGGCCCATGGTGCAGGCATTGCCATCGTGCCGAAGGCGGCCATCGACCGGCGCCCACCCGAGCCTTCGTATCACTGCGTCCCGCTGCAAGAGGCCTGGACCCACCGGGCGCTGCTGCTGTGCGCCCGCCACTTCGACGGTTTGCCGGCCTACGCCAGCGCCCTGGCTCGACATCTGGCCGATTGATGCGCGCTTCTGGATAGCTCGATGTCGACCACAGGCATCTACCCACCCAGGCCACGCGTTAGGGTGCCTGTTCTCTTCCGCCCTTTCGGAGTTCACATGACCGCCCCCATCACCGTCCTGCGCGACACCCATCCGCTGCCCGTACTCGATGCCTGCAAATGGGAAAAACTCGAAGGCGACCCGCACACCGTCAACCTCAACGCCTACACCAGCGAAGACGGCAGCAAGATCATGGGCACCTGGATCTGCACACCCGGCAAATGGTATGTGGAATACGTGAAGTGGGAGTACTGCCATTTCCAGGAAGGCTACTGCATCATCACCCCGGAGGGCCTGGAGCCGATCCATCTGCGCGCCGGTGACATCTTCGTCATCGAGCCAGGCATGAAAGGCACGTGGGAAGTGGTCGAGACCGTGCGCAAATATTTCGTCTTCGCCTGACGAACGCGCTTGACCGATACGCTGTGCTCGAAGGCGCGCCTGGAGCACAGCGCAGCATGCCCCCCGCTATGCCGTCACGTCGACGGTGCTGATTTTACCGCTGCGATACGCCTCGAATATCTGATGCAGGCTCGATCGGGCATCCCCTTTCGCAGTGAAAATGCCGCCACAGCCCCGATTGGCCGCCGCATAACTTTCATCCTCCATCAATATCTGGTGCGCCTGCTTCAGGTTCCAGAACGGCACGCCGGCAAACAGGTGGTGGGTCAGATGATAGTTATCGCCATGCATGCCGATAAACAATCGCTCGACCGGAGTGGGGAAACGATTGCGCGTCAGTTGCACCTCATCCTGGTACACCCCGAACATGCCGAAGTGCTCGGAAATCTCGGAGAGCCAGCCAATCACTTGGAACACCGTGAAGTAAGGAACCAACCAGAACAGGACATAAGCCCACGGGCCGACAAAGTAATTGAAGAGCAACCACATGGCGCCATGAACCGCCAGAAGCTTCAAGCCCTGTAACGGATTGGCCAGGATGTCCCCCGCCCGGTTCTTGACCAGATAAAGGAAGTACTTGTAGGTGTTGACCAGCGTCACGCTCCTGAACAGATGACGGAACAGGAAGTCCAGACGGTCCTGAGCCTCGTACAAACCCGACTCGATATAGAAACGATGGTCGGGATCCTTCAGCTTGTCGCCCAGATGGTGGTGGTGCATCTGCACATGGGATCGACGATAGGCTTCATAGTCCTGGAAGATGGGATAGGCCAACAAATACTCACCGACCCATTTGTTAAGCGCCTTGCTTTGAGCCAACGTCATGTGCGCCGCTTCGTGCAAAAGCGAGGCAAGTGCCCGCTGCCGAGAGCCGATGAACAACAATGCCAGCGGATAAAGCACGTTATAGCGATTGGCTAGAAATATCGCCGAGGCAATGACCAGAAGATCCGCACCCAGGGCAACCAGCCAGTGCCAATTGTCTTTTTTGTACAAGGGCCGCAGACGCAGCCTGAGTGCAGCGGAAGGATTGAACCTGTTCACATCGTTCATCAGAATTCCCTTTCATAACTCGAAGTGATGAATGCAGGCGCGAAACGCCTGCGCGGCCTTAATTATTTCCCCGGACAAAACAATTAATGCAGTACCACTGCCGCAGACGGTCACCTGCCAGACACACCACGCACATTCCATTGCGACAAACCGCACGACATAGATTTTTTTATTTAAAGGCTATTGGTTGCCTCATTGATCATTTACAACTCGGACAGCAACGCGATGAACTCATCCACCTCTTGAGCGTTGTTCCTCGCATTGATGGACACGCGCACAAAACGCTCATGCCCCTGCGCCAACATGAAGTACGGCGTATGCGATGCATATCCTGGCCATGCGTTGATACCTCGGGCGCGCAGATAACTGACGAGTTCTGTCGCCGAACAACGCTCATGGGTGAAAGCGATGATGCCTTGATGGTGAGTGCCCGGAGCAATCAAGTTGACACCGGGGGTCTCTGCCAGACGCCGGAACAGCACTCGATAGAGCTCGGACTCCGCCCCGTAGGCGCTCGACAAGCGCTCTTTTATCGCCTGGTTCAAACCCACTACGGCCGCGTTGTTGCGCTCGGCATATTCAAAACAGCGGGCATCTTCCATCCCTCGCGTGACACCGCCGCTGACATCGACCGTGGCCCGGCCCAGGTCAGTGAAACGAGGCTGTGCGGTGGCCAGGAAGCGCTCGGACAAGTAGGCAAACCCTGTTCCCCTTGGCCCACACAGGAATTTTCTACCGGCAGCCGTCAACACATCGCAGCCGGCGGCGCGCACGTCCAGCGCCAGCATGCCCGCCGATTGACAGGCATCGACAAAGTACCAGGCCGAGTAGTCGCGCAGGATACTGCCCACCGCCTCGATGTCATTCACGATGCCGCAGCAAGAAGGGACATGGACGATCGAGACCAACTTGACCTCGGCGCTCATGTGCCGGGCCAGCCATGGCAGGTCGAGATTGCCATCGGCCAGCAGCGGCATCACTTCAACCACGACCCCATGCAGGCGCTGCAATGTTGCAAGTGCGATCAGGTTGCCCGCGTATTCGTAGGGCGTGACCAGAACGCGTGCGCCTTCGGACCAGGTCAATGCCTCCAGCGCGGTCACCCAAGCCTTGGTCGCCCCATCGAAAAGCGCCACGTTACGCGCATCGGTGCCCAGCAGCCGGGCAATGTTTTCATAGACCTCAACGTCCAGCACAGGGGCGTAATTCAACTCGGTTTCATAAGCTCCCGACTCGAACTCGTCCTGCAGATAACGTTGCATCAGCTTCAGCGTCTCGGCAGACATCAGCCCCGAACCCGCCGTATTGAAGTGAATCATCAATCACCTCTCACGCCTTGAACCCAGGAAATAAAACAGACTGGCCACGACCACGCACATGGATAACAGGTAGAACACCGCCCAAGGTGCAAAGAGCGACAGGGCGACACCGCATAGCACCGGCCCCAGCGCGGCCCCCAGGTTGGACAGGTTTTGCGCACCGTAGTACACGCCGCGCATATCCTCCGGGGCGATGTAGTCGATGAACAGGTATTCCACCGGGATAATGATGATTTCACCCACGGTGAAAACGATCATGGCCAATACCCAGGCCAGCGGAGTCTGTGCGTAACAAAACCCCATCAGGCCAACCACGAAAAACAACATGCCCAGCATCAGCATCCGGAACAGATTGTTCTGGTTGATCCTGGAGCCGACCAGGTATTGCAAACCAATCACCACGCAAGCATTGGTGGTGACCAGATAGTTGATGATCTTGTAGGTGTTCTCCGGCGTGCTGGTCACGATCAGGTATTGCGACAAATAGGCCGTGAACTGACCGAACACGACGGCACTGAGAACGCCTCCGATCGTAAAACACACCAGCTTGTAGTTACGCACCAAATGGACCAGCACGCGGGCGAAATCATGACTTGGCCGCTCTACGCCTTCTCCACGGGGAAGCCGTGCTCCCATTCCGCTGTACAACACGACAAAAGCCACCCCGATCAAGGCCGAGACCGCAAACGGCAGGCCGGGACTGATTTTCGCGCACAGCGCCCCCAGGAAAGGGCCGATGGCGTAACCGACGTTGGTCAGCGTGTACTTCATGGAAAACACGCTCGCCCGCTTGTCCGCCGTCACCAGGAAACCGATGCCTGATTTCACCGCGATGTCGATCACCGCATAGGCGAGGTTGACCACCACGATAGCGATGATGAACGGCACCAGGCTGGCCACCTGGTAAGCCACGGCAAACGCCAGGGCAAACAGCGTGGCGGCACCGAGCAGGATCCGGTAGTTGGAAAACCGATCCACCAGAAAACCGCCGTAGACACCCAGGATGGAGCTGACGATCAACGCGCCGCCCACCACAAGACCGATATCGGTGACCCCCAGGCCAAAGGCCTGGGAGAAATAAACCACCAGATAAGGCAAGGCCAGGGCCCGAGCAACGGTCAGGATGAACGTCGCCGACAGCAGCAGAACCACGGGCCGGGTATACACCTTGAATCCACCCTGCACCGCCAGCTCTCCCGACACGTCTTTCATGACAACATTTCCCTGTACACGCCGGGTTCGTCCTCGCGCAGCAACTCGATGCTCTTCTGAATGGCTGCACGGTCACGGTCGAGAATGAACACGTGGCCCGGGCAGTTTTCCAGGGAGACGGTTTCCTTGAGCGCTCCTTCATCCTGGATCTTGATGCTGTGTACGCCAGGAATCGCTTTCCACCGGGCGAGGTCCGGCGCGCGCTTGATTGGCCCGGCCTGTCGAGCGATCAGGAACACACAGCTGGAATGGAAATAAAGCTTGTTTCTCGGGCGTTGCCGGTAATCGAGAAAGGCCTGGGGGTTGATCAACGAATCGATCCACAGGCTCAACTGGTTATGCCCCAAGGCCCGGGTATAGGCCGACAGGTCGATGCCGCCCGGCATGCGTGCCGCGGTTTCAAGCAACACCGGTTCGTCGTCGACAATCATCAGTTCGCTGTGACCGACACCCTGCCGGATACCCAGCGCATCGAGCACGGAAAAAATGTATTGCGACAGACGACCGTAGACGTCGGCATTGTCCACCGGGCACATCAGCTGGTTGTAGTCGTGCACGGGCGAATCGCCAATCCGAGTGCGGTATACCCGGATGATTTCGCTGACATAGTGCTGGCCGTCGACACTCACGGTATTGACGCAGTATTCGATGTCCACGTCCGTGGATTTGCTCGCCGACAACTCCGAGTTGAAATCCGAATTGTCCAGATACTGCTGGACCAGGATTTCCTCGTTGCTTTCAAGGAACAGGTTCTGGCTCGACTTGATGACCTCGAAGGCCTGTTCGACTTCGCTTTCCTGCGTACAGATATGAATATTGTCGGAACCGGCACTTTTGATCGGCTTCAACACCACCGGCAGGATGCGTTGTTCTTTTATCCACTCCAGAATCGCTGCCAGCGAATCCGACTTGAAATGCTTGATCGAGCGCACGCCCGCCCGCTGCAAGGCTTCATGCATTTCGAACTTGTCGCGCCAGCGAACGGCATGCGCCGGATCATTGCGGCGAGGAATATCGAACAGGCCCGCCAGATGCGCAGCCAGTTCAACACCAAACTCGCAGCCGGCCAGCACGAACTGCACCGAGTAATCGGATAATGCCTGCTGCAGCTCGGCGTCAGAGTGGTAGAGAACGTCCTGGATAAAGTCGGCCGGACGGAACCAGGGCTTGTAGAAGGCGTTGACATTGGCGGTGGAACGCACGTGCACACATTCGAATCCACGGGAAATGAAGGCGGGCGCGATGAGGCTGCCGATCGAATAGGCATCCACGATCAGCACAATGTTTTTCTTATAGATCACTTGATCGCCTCCGGGGCACGGCTGACCTCACGAACGGTTTCCTTGATAATCCCGGCGGCTTTATGGATATCGTCGCGGCTTATGTTGAGATGCGGCATGAAGCGCATTTCCCTGGCGTTATAAGGCAAGCCCCCCACCCCTTTCTGACGCAGAAGAGCGGCGAACTGCACCGGCGCGATACCCAGTGCGGCAATGTCCAGGGTGACCATGTTCGTGCCCTTGTAGCGCGCAGGCGCCTCGTCGATGTCATTGAGCAACTGGTGCAGCAACGCTGCGTGCTCATGGTCGTCGGCCAACCGCTCGACGTGGTTTTGCATCGCATAAAGCCCGGCCGCCGCCATCATGCCGGCCTGGTGCAAATCACCACCGAACCATTTGCGGTATTTTTTGGCGCGCAGTATCAGTTCTTGCGAACCCACCATGATCGAACCGACCGGCGCACCCAATCCCTTCGACAGGCACATGGACAGCAGATCAGCATTGTCGGTGTATGAAGTCACATCAATGCCGGAGGCAATCGACGCATGGAGAATGCGTGCGCCATCGAGATAACGATAGGCACCGATATCCTTGGCGTAAGCAAAGACATCGTTCATTTGTTGCAGCGGAAAGATGTCCCCGCCTTTGCAGCCTAGGGTGTTTTCAATCACCACCACCCGCGGCAAGGCATAGTTCTGACTCCAGCGGCATTTGGAGGCGTAGAGTTTTTCCAGGTCACCGACGTCGAACAGGCCGTCGTCATGGTTGGACAGCGAAAAATTGACCCCTGAAAAAGCCGACGTCGAGGCCGACTCATAGAAATTGATGTGGTACGAAGCGTCGAGGAATATCTCGTCGCCCGGGTTCGTCAGTGCCTTGATCGCCAACTGGTTGCTCAAGGTGCCGCCCGAGGTGAACAGCGCTGCTTCCTTCTGGAAATAATTGGCGCAGTACTCCTCCAGCGCACGCACTGTCGGGTCCTCACCGAAACAGTCATCACCCACTTCAGCCTGATAAATCGCCTTGCGCATGCCTTCCGTTGGCTTGGTTACCGTGTCGCTTCTCAGATCGATAAACATAAATTGCTCCGTTAGTAACCTGCGCCAAAGACGATGCGAGAGGGATCGTAGAAGTCAGCGAGGGACTCCAGGACGTTTTCAGGCGACTCGGCGAGTCGATGCAGAAAATGCAGGTACCAGCTGTCGCCATAAACCGCCGCGATACGACATGCCAGCCCTGCGTCCTTGGCGTTACGCAAGGTCTCGGGTTGCACACCGTGGAGCATTTCCAGTTCCTGGATACGCGAGTGGTAACCCTGCTCGAAAATGCGCTTGATCAGACTGGGGTCCTGCGTCGCGCAACTGACCGCGATGTCGGCCTCGAGAAGTTCGGCAAGTAATGTCAAATAGCGCTGATCCAGTTCCGCACCACGAGGGAGGGCTATTTCACGCGCTTCGTTATATACACCCTTAACCAATCTAACCTTACGGCCATACCCAATGATTTCGGGTAGATCATCAAGCGTCCTATGCAAGTGCGCTTGTACCGTTAGACCAACATTGGAATGATCAGGCGCCAACTGGGAATACACTTCGAGGATCTTATCGACCGCCGAAGAGTGCTCCATGCTAATCATCACGGAAATATTATGTTCTGCGGCAGCAGACAGGATAGTCGCGGCGTTGCGATAGGCCGTTTCCTGGGAAATGAGCATGCCCACGGCACTTAGATCAAACCCCAACTGCGGCGTTAACCCAGCCTTGGCGAACGTCTGGATAGACTTCAGATATTCATCGACAAAGGCCTGCACCACGCGCGGATCGTGGTTCTCCTCGCCGACATACTCAACGCCGAGTCGATAGCCTTTGTCGTGGAGTAATTGGAGTTTTCCAGCGAGCTCTTCCCGATCCGAAGAGACGATATAGCGGTGGGCCGCTTGCTCGAACAACTTGAAGAACAACGAGTCTTTGCTGAAGGCGTCCCGACATTCTTGATTGAGCGCCAACTTTTTAAGGGCAGCAGATATAAGTACGCACGTATCCTGCGAAGGCATGGGTATCGCTCCTTGATAATGATTGCTCGTCCTGAGCGCCGAGTATTGTGCAACGTTTTTTGTCTGTCAAGGCTCCATAACTATAACAACTCGTTATCATCCACAACGTTTCATATATATGAAACCAAGTACACTCAAGACAGTGTCATCGTAAATATCGTTTATTACAGCTTCACGGCAAATATCGCCCAGTCAGCTTGTTTCCCAGCCAACGGGGCGACCTTGAACATCAGACGCTGTGGCGAGGAAGCTCACTCCCTCGCCCATCACACGCTTATTGCGGCTTGCGATAGCTGTTAACAATCGCCGAAAAATCCTTGCCGCCCTCGCCTCGCAGGCTCATCGCCTGGTACAACTGCTGCGCCACCGCCCCCAGCACCACCGGCTGATGGGCCTGCCGCGCGGCTTCGGTCGCCAGGCCAAGGTCCTTGAGCATCAGGTCGGCGCCAAAGCCACCCGTATAGCCACGGGACGCCGGCGCCGTTTCGATCACGCCCGGCCACGGGTTGTAGGTGTCCGAACTCCAGCAACGCCCCGTCGAACTGTTAATGATCCCGGCCAGCACTTGGGTGTCGATTCCCAAGGCATTGCCCAGCGCCATGGCCTCGCTGACGCCCACCATGGAAATGCCCAGCAGCAGGTTGTTGCAGATCTTGGCGATCTGCCCGGTGCCGACTTCGCCACAGTGCACGATGTTACGGCCCATTTGCGCCAACACCGGTTGCAAGGTGGCGAACAACTCAGCCGTGGCGCCGACCATGAAGGTCAACGTACCCGCCGCCGCACCGCCGGTGCCACCCGAGACGGGCGCATCGGCCATCGCCACCCCTTGTTTCGCAGCGGCAGCCGCCACGTCGCGAGCGGTTTGTGGATCGATGGTGCTGCAATCCACCGCCGGTGTGCCAGCGGCGATACCGGCCAGCACACCGTCCTCACCCAGCCAGACGCTACGTACATGGGCGGCGGCCGGCAGCATGGTGATCACCAGCCCGGCGCCCTGGGCCGCGTCGCGAGGCGAGGCGCTGATCGTACCGCCCAATGCCGCCAGCTCGGCCAGCACCGTCTGGTTCAGGTCGAACAGGTTCAGCGAATGGCCAGCCTTGAGCAGGTTGCGCGCCATGGGGGCGCCCATGTTGCCCAGGCCGATAAATGCGATGTTCATGTCCGGCTCCTTAACGCAAATTGATGGTGGTGTTCACGCCGTCATTGACGCTGTCATCATCGAACCAGCGCGCGGTCACGGTCTTGGTCTGAGTGTAGAACTGCACCACTTGTTTGCCGTACGGGCCGAGGTCGCCGAGTTTCGAACCGCGGGACCCGGTGAAGCTGAAGAACGGCACCGGCACCGGGATCGGGATGTTGATGCCCACCTGGCCAACGTCGATTTCGCTCTGGAACTTGCGCGCCGCCGCACCGCTCTGGGTGAACAGGCCGGTGCCGTTACCGAATGGGTTGGCGTTGACCAGGGCTATCGCCTGATCCAGGGTGTCGACTTCCAGCACCACCAGCACCGGGCCGAAGATTTCCTCGGTGTAGATGCGCATCTCGGTGGTCACACCGGAAAACAAGGTCGGGCCGACAAAGTTGCCCTGCTCGAAGCCCGGCACGCTGATGCCACGGCCATCGAGTTCCAGCTTCGCGCCTTCCTTCACGCCGCTCTCGATCAACTCGAGAATCCGTGCCTTGGCCCGCTTGGAAATCACCGGGCCGACGTCAGTGCCCGGCTCACTGCCGGCGTTGACCTTGAGCTTCTGCGCCAGGGCCTTGAGCTCCGGCAACCATTGTTTGGCCGCGCCCACCAGCACCACCACGGAGGTGGCCATGCAACGCTGGCCCGCCGCGCCGAAACCGGCGCCGACCAAGGCGTTGAGGGTCTGCTCACGATTGGCATCGGGCAACACCACCGCGTGGTTCTTGGCGCCCATCATCGACTGCACGCGCTTGCCATGGCGACCCGCCAGGTCATACACGTGGGTGCCGACCGCCGTCGAACCGACGAAGGAAACCGCCTTGATGTCCTTGTGGGTGCAGAGCGCATCCACCACGTCCTTGCCACCGTGCACCACGTTGAGCACACCCGCCGGTACGCCGGCCTCGATGGCCAGCTCCACCAGCAGCATGGTCGACAGCGGATCCTGTTCGGACGGCTTGAGCACAAAGGTGTTGCCGCAGGCGATGGCCATCGGGAACATCCACAGCGGAATCATCGCCGGGAAGTTGAACGGCGTAATGCCCGCGCACACCCCGATCGGTTGGCGCAGCGTGTAGGTGTCCACGCCACCGGCGACGTTCTCGGCGAACTCGCCCATCTGCAGGGTGCCGATGGAACAGGCGTGCTCGACCACTTCCAGGCCGCGGAAAATATCGCCCTCGGCGTCAGCGATGGTCTTGCCCTGTTCGGCGCTGAGCACCGCGGCGATGCGCTTGGAGTGCTCGCGGATCAATGCCTGGAGCTTGAGCATGATGCGCATCCGCGCACCGATGGGCGTCAGTTTCCAGGTCTGGAACGCACGCTGGGCAGCGGCGATGGCGGCATCGACTTCCGACGCCGTAGCGAATGGAACCTTCGCCAGCACCTGCTGGGTCGCCGGGTTGACGATGTCGTGCCATTCGCTGGACTGGGATTCGACCCACTCGCCATCGATCAACAGTCTGACGGTTTGCAGGGTGGTGTCGCTGGGCGTAAGGGAAACGTTCATGCTGGCCTCCGGGATTGTTCTTATAGAGAGCGCTGGTTCAGCAAAGACCAAGGTGCATGGGCACGCATGGTGATGAGACGGTTTTTGGAGTATAGATGTGCAAACTTCTAATAAGAATGCACATAAAAGCCGGTCCATCATGCAAAAAAACATCACCTCCCTGGGGTCGCTGAATTGGGACGACCTCAAGTTTTTCCTCGAAGTGGCCCGCACCCGCAAGGCCAGCACGGCCGCCAAGCGCCTGGCTGTCGACTACACCACGGTGTCGCGACGCATCAGCTCGCTGGAAGCCTCGCTGGGCACGCTGCTGTTCGAGAAATCCCGGACCAACGGTTTTGTCCTGACCGCCGAAGGCCAGCGCCTGCTGGGTTACGCCGAATCCATCGAAAGCACCCTGCACATGGCCTGCGAACAGGTCTCAGGCTCCGGCGTCGCGCTGTCCGGCCATGTCCGCATGGGCTGCACCGAAGGCTTCGGCAGCTTCTTCATCACCCCGCAACTGAGCCATTTCGTCGACGCCTACCCGGCCATTTCGGTGGACATCCTGCCGCTGCCGCACTTCATCAGCCTCTCCAAGCGCGAAGCCGACATCGTCATCGCCCTCGAACGCCCCGAACATGGCCCCTATGTGTGCTGCAAATTGTGCGACTACCGACTGCAGCTCTATGCCACCCAGCCCTACCTGGACAATCACCCACCGATCCAGCGCCCGGCCGACCTGGGCAAGCATTCGTTCATCAGCTACGTGGACGACCTGGCGTTCAGTTCCGAATTGCTCTACCTGGCCAACGTCCTGCCCGGCGCCAATGCCCACCTGCGCAGCACCAGCGTGATCGCGCAATTCGTGGCCGCGCAGCAAGGGCGCTCACTGGCGATCCTGCCCTGCTTCCTCGCCGCCCAGGACCCAAGGCTGTTGCCGGTGCTGCCGGAGGACATCACCGTCACCCGGCAGTTCTGGATGTACTGCCGGGAAGATTTGAGGAAACTGAAGCGGATTACGTTGTTGTGGGATTACATCCGCGAGGTGACCGAGCAGAATCAGCCACTGCTGATGGGCGACAGCCGGGAGATGGTGTTCGCCGACTAAGAATTTTCAAGGAATCAGGTAGCGAAATCGTAACGAGGTCAGCAGGTCTTTTCCAACGGTTTGTAACAGGAATTGGTACTCAACTTGTAACACCTCCTCGTCGACATTCAGAGACGCACAGGCACGCGATAAGGACCACGCGAGGGCTCCCATGGTGGGGACACCTGCACATTCGCGTACTGAGGTGGTCACTCAGATTTTTCTGTCAGATTCTCAAGGGACTTCTTAAGGGCCGATGGTGGAATTGGAACTTCCGGGCCGTGTGCCGAGGAGGCAGCCTCTTGCTTGGCTATCTCGGCATTGACGCTGCTTTCGACCGCACGGACAAGCTCTTCGATTTGAGGAAGCTTATTCAACAAGGCCGCATAATCGTATCCCTTGAACATCATGGCGTAGCCATGGAGCTCACCATTTGCCCCCTTGAACGCCAGCGTTTCGGGGGAATAGTAGGTCAGGTCGGTGTGTGCGAACTGCTCCATTCGGACCCTCACGAGTTCGTTGTGGAGGGGTTTCATAGGCGTGGGCACATGCTGTTTAGCGCTGAGAGTATGCTTGGATAGAGGTCCCTGATTTGTCGAAAAGGGCCTCACATAGACAACAATAAGGTCTCGCAGCAGAGCGTATTGGACGTCAGGACGCCTGTAGCGCTTCAGAACCTTAATAGCTCCCCGGGCAGTGCTGAAGTCAACTGAGTACATTCGAAGAAAGTAATACGGTTCGTTGAACTCCAATTTCAGCGCTCCTTCAAGGGTGATCTCGATTCTATCAGAGGCCACATCAGCAAATTCGCGAGATCAACACCATCACAGCCACTAAGTAGAACGTAGATGACATCCCAAGGCCTTCGACCAAAGGACCACCTAAGCGGCTCCCAGAGTGACAAGGAGTAGACCAAGAAAACGGTAGGTGACACGGTGGATAGCCAGAGTGCTGAGTGCAGTGATACACAGGACTTCACACACCGCGTAGTCATCATGAATTTATAGGCCAGTGCGAGCACTTCTGATCAGCAGACCCGTTTCCCACTGAATCCAAACACGCTCTAGGCGGACTCATTTCAGTATCGTGACACCACACACGAAGAGAACTAGCATGAAGACAGCAGCGATAGCAGGGATAGCAGGGATAGCAGCGGCGTTGGCACTACTCGGTGTATTTTCCCCACCATGCAATGCAGCAACAGGACCTCAACTGATAAACGATGGCAACACCCTTCTGACTGCCTGCAAATCATTCCTCGACATCGCAGACGGGAAGCCCAGTGACGCAGGCAATCTCTTGGAAATGGGTCAGTGCATCGGGATAGTTGGTGGCGTGAAGACGGTCATGGCAAGCCTCAACGGATCACTCAACGAACCCATGAAGACATGTTTTCCCGTGACTGAGATCAAGGTCGGCACACAAGTGCGAGTTGTGGTTGAATACTTAAAAGCACATCCTGATGCACTTGCCCTCGACAGCAGCATGCTAACAATGCTGGCCTTCCATACGGCATACCCCTGCAAGAACTGATAAAGGTTATCTTCCACACAAAATCCCAATTTCCCGCCAAAATTTTCAGCCTAATCTTTTATGGGTATGGATTCGCACTGAAACATAAGCTGAGGCGTTTCTCCTGAACAACTGCCGTCAAGACGAGAACACCATAGAGTGTGGCGATGTTCCTTTTGATGTTTATAGCAACGCTGTATGTGTGCATAGCCCTCCGAGCAGATTAATATAATTGCAGCAACAAAAGTACTTGGATAGACTCGGATTAAATCTAACTTCCAAAGGTGAAAAATGAAAACTTATAGCTACAGACCCTACTACCAAGGGCCAAGCCCAGCTAACCCAATGCGGGATGAGCTTTCTGTAGATGAGCAAGAGCAGAAGCTTGAGGCATTCTATGCAGACGTTGTAACCCACTTTGAAGATGTAGGCTGCACTGTGGGTAGGAACAGCGTTGGTTTGGTGAGTGTGGCAACAGATATGCCTGAGCAGCAATGCCACGAAATTGTGAAAAGGCTGCTGATTAGCCTAGACCTGCGTGCTGATAGGATTTAAGGGCATCAATATATGAAGCGAGTAGCACTGGAAGCCAACACCAAAAAGCACAGCATGGTAACCAAGAGCTGGGCACCTATCGCTATCGTTGTGCTAATAGGTAGCACAGTGGTAGTGATAGCCCCCTGGCTCTGGCGATTCTCTACATCCAGTTTTAGCACTGATCCTAGCAATTGGGGCGTGTTCGGTGACTACTTCGGAGGCGTGCTATCAACTGTAATCTCTGCCCTTGGGTTCATCGGCATCATAGCCACCATCAAAACTCAATCAGACACCATTTCTACACAGCTCTCTGGCATCGCTCAGGAAAAGGAAATTCGAGACGATGAGGTGTATAGCAAACAATCTCTTGAGTGCTTGAATGAAGCCCTAGAAAAGCTCAAAAGTCCTATCGATGGCAGACTGTATAGAAGTCGCCTTGCGTGGCTGGAGTCCGCACGCCTGATTATCACCGCACAGAATCTGGCTGAGAGAATCAAGAGCGACAGCATGCAGCATACCTATAAGGCAGCAGAGAAGGTGATTCGCTCCAGATTCAGCACTCTGCTCAACCCCGACAAAAGCCCTGAGACTATGCAGCCAAGCTACTTCTATCATATGGAATGGGATCGTTGGATTACAGGTCAGATGCAAGAGCCCATACACGAAACCTCAGCTTATGTAATCTATAAATTTGCCAGCTGGCAGAGCGATAGACTTGATGAGCTGGACGCTGTGGGGAAGATTGATTTCCACCATGTCAGTGAAAGGTACTTTGGTGCCCGTCAGTTCCTTGAGCATGGCAAGGGTGAAAAGTAGTCTGAAATCCTGCCCCGCGCCGTGGGAAACGGCCTCATCTTTACGAAGTTTAATTTTTCAGGCTGGAATATAAGCTGGGGCGTTTCCCATGAAACTCTGGTGCGAAAGCTAGTGCTATCGAACAACGAAATGCGGCGTCAGATAGAAAGGTCCAAAGGGAACCGTAAATAAGTCTGTGGTCCCCTGAGAGCCCCGCAGAACAAAGCTACCTGTTAGAAGTCAAGCTATCTCACGCTTGATCCTGTAAACCGTAGCAACGCCACAGCCAGCCAACTTGGCGACGTCATCAGCAGACATGGTTGGATGTTTGGCTATGGTTTCCTTCACCTTCGCCCACTTCACAGTGTCCTTGCCTTTCCCTGCTGGCTTCCAATCCGGGTCAGCAATACGTTTGTTCTCCAAACCCTGACGGATGCGTTCCACACGCTTCTCTTGATCCAGTCGCGCCATGGTTGCCATCAGGTCAATCAACATGTTGTTAATTACATCCATGATTTGACCTGTGATTCCCTTCGCTTCAACCAGCATATGACTTGTGGGCAGATCAGCCACGACCAACCGAAGTCCCTTGGCCTTGATGGTGGCCTTGAGCGTATCCCAGTCAGCTTGCGAGAGGCGACTGAGGCGGTCTACAGACTCGACCAGTAGAACGTCACCACTCTGGGCATTATCGAGCAGGAAGAGCAGTTCTGGCCGGTTGAGCTTTGTCCCGCTGATGTTCTCGGCGTACACGCCAACCATGTTCAAACCCTTCTCAACAGCGAACGACTCCAAAGCGACTTTTGCACGGTTAGCGTCTTGGTCTTTGGTCGATGCTCGGAGGTAGAGGTGGGCGTTCATGGGTGGCTATCCTTTGCTCTTAAATTCGATAGAGCAATGATAATTTAATCTTATAGCTATCCGCAATAGATATTTGATAGTGACTCATGAGTGGCTGTGGGACTACCGGATAGGTCTAGTCCTTTGATAGCGATTATTGCCGGAGCTTTAGGATTCCAGATGTGATAGCGGATGCGTTCGCATCGAGGGTCTCCATCGCAGCGACGGCACGCACATGGGCTTCGCTTGAACCACTGGCTCTAGCCTATAGAGCTACTTCTTCGATTGCAGCGGCTAGCGCGTACTGGTTGTGCAGCAGCAGGGTTAACACGTCTGCTGTTGCTATGCGCGCATCTGTGTTGTCAGGCATAGAGGGCGTCCTTGAGGGCGTGAGGGCGTCTCATAGCGCCCTCACGGTGCTGCTATTTACCTTTTGGTTTCGTTGGTTTCTTCGGCGGTGGGATCGTCTCTACCGTTGTGGTGTTAGGACGCCGTTTTGCCTCTTCGATAGGGATAAACTCGCCGGTCTTTGAGTCCCTGCCACGCTTGTTAACCATGTGCTGCTCCTAATGGCTTATCGTCATTTTGGCGACATCATCAACGCTAGCTTAGGTTGCTAGTTTCTCAAGGGTTCAAGCTGACGGGGTTGTCGTTCTGACGCTCCTCCCACAATGACTTTTCAAACTCTACGACCAGCTCGGTAAGACCAATCCCCAGGACTTCACACAAGTCGCGAAGCTGCACGATATCCAAGCGGCGTGTCCCACTCTCAACGTCACTCATGAACGACTGTGGACGCCCCAGAGCCTTTGAACACTGTACTTGAGTCAGACCGGCCGCCTTCCTGTATTTCTTCAGTAGGGACAACAGGACTGCGTGTTCGGGTTTGTAGATCGTCTTGGGCATGGCTGGACAACTGCGAAATGAGCAGCTGCCAACCTATATCTGGTTTTCAGATATCTGAATTTGGGATATTGTTGTTTCTACCTGTCGTACCCAAGGAACGCTCGATGAACACGATTACTCGCTTGCTCTGCCTGCTACCCCTGTTCGCCTCTACAGCCGCCATGGCTGACACCTACCCTAAGCGAACGCTGGTCGCAGGTTCGATGGTTTGTTACAAGGCTGGTGACTGGACCAAGATGGTGGAAGCCTCGCTTGATCAGGACGAAGATGAAGCTGGCCGTCTGATCGAATCAGGTAAGTGTCGAACGATTTCAACTTCCACTAAGGTCAACTTTATCGAAGGTCCCAAGGACGGTGACAAGTCTGCACTGATCCAGCTCCCCAGCGGCAAAACCGCCATGACAGCGAATGGTTGGTTACGTTGATTTCCGCTCAAGAAAGGAGTTGAGCCAATGCATACATTCAACAACGGATCGAGCGAGGTCAAGATATGAAAGACCAACTCTAGTATTTGACCAGTCAGAAGAAAATCCACCAATCACGTCCTACATCTGCTGATGTACATCCCGACCTGCGGACTGTGGATATTCGTCTGGGGCGTAACCATGCGAAGCAATGATTGGCACAATCGGAAGATAGACAAGCAGATTAGGCAGATGATGAACAAGCGGTAAGTCTAGGACGTAAAATCCGAGCTATTGTGGTTGGGCGGCGAGATGCCGTCCTTCACTTCACTAATGCGAATGTATGGGGAGCGTAAGCTGTGCTGGCTATCGCTCCGTTACTAGTTAGTGCCGATATTGGAATGTAGGAATTAGTGCGTCAGCGTTGGAGCGTAGGAGATCGGCATACTTGATCAGCGCCCGTACAACACGAAGATCAGGTGCAGTTTCTCGCAGGTAATCACGAAGATGATCGTCAATCGCATCTGCTTTCAGTCTCTGCCAGTCACAATGGGCATCTAGTGCATCCGTTCTAAACTCACCGATCTTGAGTGAGCTTTTATGCGTGATTTCAGCTTGTAGACCTCCCCCGAATATCCTAACCCCCGGATATCCAGACTTCGGCGTTTTTCTCCACCATCTAGCAGCCTGATTAATGTACTGAGGGACAAAGCAGCACGTATCAGGGCTGTAAACCCTGTTGCCCGGCTTCAGAATATCCTTATCTAACTGATATCCATCGATGCAGTTTTTATCGAACCAAACTTTGAAGTCAGAGTACCTGTGCCAGCATGGCGCCACTAAGCAATCTGTGTACGTCGCACGTGATCTTGTTGACTTCTCGTTATAACAACGATCAAACATTCCTTTCCAAACGTTGTACGACCAATCGTTTGCACCGGGATCGCCTGTAAAGTCATCTATGCCCACACCGAACAACAAAACATCTTTCGGTTTGTTGGTGGCTGGTTTGGGAATCGTAAATTCTATTGGTGCATAGTCTGGAGTTCTTGATCTCGAACCTTTGCCACGTGGCGGGAGCGTTTCTGTTGCTTGTGTTGCGTAGGTCATATGGCCTCCTTGTTATGTTGGTTGTATTCCTCTGTGAGCGCGACTGCTCGACGTGTCAGTCGAAAGGTCTTTCAATAGTAATAGGACTTTGCTCAAGCCCTTGTGTTACTGGACTTGCAGGCGATTTCTCGCGTAGTTTTTTATGAAAATTTACGTGAGGCTACGCTGCAACCCTGAAGGTCTCTTTCGCAGAGTCCGACTTGTTGTTTACTGGATTCAGATACCAATCTTTCAAGTACCGCTGCCGTGCGTAGTCATCTCCCCGGAAAATCAGTCGAGGATTGAGCGTCAATTTGATCTCGCCCTTGCGAATGTCGCCCTGCCTTGATGTGCTGACCCGGACAATGTTGGTATCGACCAAAGTGCTCAGCTTCTTCATCAGGTTTGACTCCGACGTGCTAAGTGCCTTCGCTAGATCAGCTTGGGGCATGATGATGACGTTGTGGTATTGGACCAACCCGTGCAGCGTGCAAAGGGTATTCATCATCGGCAGGGTGATACGACAATCTAAGCCCGTCCGGCGCCATACACCATGGGCAATGTCCTGTGCGTCAATCAGTGAGTGCAGCGTATGTAGTGGTAGCTTGCGTCGGTCAATGTGCTTTAGGAACGCGCTCAGGTCGTCAGCACTCCGGCACTTGCTTAGTTCGGGCCGGTGGTCAGGACGTTCGGTGAACACAGAAGGCTTGTCGTCATAGCCGAAGATTTCGCCGGTTTCTGAACTGATCAACAGTCCATCGACGTGAAGAAAGGTTGCTGAGGTAAAAGCTGGGCAGTCGAGTGCCATTTTGTTCTCCTGTTCAAGTTCATTTCAATAGGCAAGCCCTCGGGTTGTGCCAGTTGGTTATTCGACGCCCACAAAAAAGCCTCATCTAAAACGCTGCATAAACAGTGTTCGCGTGAGGCTTTTCGAGTTGTCGGCCTGTCCGTCGAGACAGAGGAGCATAATGCACTTTTATGCGGTTCCTGTCAAGTCAATTGTTGACGTGACGCGTAACTATTGATCTAGAAATGGTTGTTCCAAATGTGTTTGTTCGTCCACGCTTTCTCCGAGAGAAATTCTTTAAAAAACTGGTTTCCGGTGGGAGAGAAAGCGTCCTGCTTAGTCCAGACTGCCATGTAAGTCCGAAAACACTGGACAGGACAGAAGTGGGTAATTGGAGTATGGCGAATCTGGTGCAAGTTATGCTCTGGTTTACCGAAGGTTACTAACAAGTTTTCGGTGCAGCTAATAGCCCCCAGCGACACCGTCACAGACCACCGCATACGAACAATTCCCGAAGCATCTCCGCGATGGTCTCAACGGGCACCCCTGAACCGTAGACATCAAAAGTTATCGTACCCGACGCATGCCCCATCACAGCCTGTGCGTAAGCCGTAGGGACCCCTCTGGCCTGCATCAAAGAAGCCAACGAGTGACGCAACGAATGGAACACTAAGCCGGGACCGTAGGACTCCCCAAGAGCCGCCGGGATTGCTTGTTGGTTAGCCCACTCACCGGCTGTCTTGTAGCCAATCTGAGCCAAAGCACCCGCCCCAGATTGCGCGACATACCGCAAGAACGCTGCAAGGTCGAACCCGTAGGCGCCATCAGTCAGTGGCACCAATCGTTCACTGCGTCTGTTCTTGATTGACTTACCTTCGCCCAGCTCGTTGATGTGAATGACCGTGATACCGGATGCAAGGGTCTGAACGTCACCTACCGTCAACTGAGAGATTTCGTTGAGGCGCCCGCCTGTGATTGCTCCAAGGCTGAGCAACCAGCGCTTCCATGAGGTGTCTGGGAGCGTGTTGGAATACGCCACAAGCTTGCCTACCTGATCCTGAGTAAACGCCCTACGGCTAGACTCAGTGCCCTTGGTGAGCTTCAGTTTTTTATCGTATGACTTAGATATGTGACCATTTTCAACTGACCACGCGAGGACAGCTGACAGCTTAACGAGCAGCTTGTTGACGGTTGAAGGCATGCGGCCATCTGCAAGACGATCACGTAGGGCAACGAGGTCAGCCCGAGAGTGCCTCCGCATGTCCAGCTCTCCAAGGGCCGCCGAGATTGTCCCGTGGCAAATCTTGGTTTCCTTCAGGGTCGAGGCTTTTTGGTCTTGCCCACGGTCCGCCAAGTAAAGCGCCGAAAGGGCTTCAAAGGTCACTGCGGGAGCGATTACAGATAAGGACAAGGGAGCGTTCGTTACGGACCTCAGGGGGCTCGATGAGCCGCCTGCCGGGGCAGCATTGTTATCGTGCAAGCCACCCCACGCCTGCACCACATCGCTGGCACGCTTGGACTCAAACAGTTCCACGGTGACCACTCGAAAATATTCCTTCAGAGCGCTCCATGTAGCCTCTGGGTTCTCCAAATGGAATGCCCTGACGAATCCTGAAAGCTGCTCCGAGGCTTCCATCGCCGCACTTCTGTTGCTGGTCTGTAAAGAAACCGCAGCGGCCTCAGAGGTGCTACCAGTAGCCCTGAGACGCATGTAGTAAATCCCGTTGCGTCTGTAGTAATACAGCTTGGCGAGTCTTGTAGTGGGTCTCGAAGGGCTTACCGGACTTGGTACAAGACTTGTAACAGCAGAGCATTCTAAAAGGCGATTCATAAAGGTTTAACCCCGTAAACATTGGGAAAAACCTGTACTCCTTGAAATTCTGGATGTACTGCCGGGAAGATTTGAGGAAACTGAAGCGGATTACGTTGTTGTGGGATTACATCCGCGAGGTGACCGAGCAGAATCAGCCATTGTTGATGGGCGACAGCCGGGAGATGGTGTTCGCCGACTAGTCGGCGATGACCACGATGGCGACGCGGCGGTTTTCGGTGCGACCGCTGGCGGTGTCGTTGGAGGCGACCGGTTTGCTGCTGCCAAGGCCGCGCAGCTGGACGTTCTCTTCGCGCATGCCAACGCTTGTCAGCACCTTGCCCACGCTGGCGGCCCGGCGCATCGACAGTTGTTCGTTGTAGGCCTGGGAGCCCGAGGCGTCGGTATGACCATCGACGCGTACCCGCTCGATGCCCGCCCCCAGCAACGCCTTGCCGATGCGCTCGACGATTTCGGTACTGGCCGGGTTGAGATTTTCCACATCGCTGCCGAACAACACCTTGCCCGACAAACCGAAGGCCCATCCATCGTCGGTCAATTCGAAGCCTTGTTGCTTGAGTACGGCAATTTGCGCCGGGGTCAGGCCTTTCGGCGGGGCCGTCTGGCAACCGCTCAGCGTCAGGATGGCAAGCAAGAACAGCGCCGCGAACCAGCGCAGGGAAAATTGAGGGTATGAACGCACGAGTCAGCTCCTGGTTTGAAGATCAGCGACGGAGTGATCCGACCCCGCCGTATGTTGACCGCCTCGAGCGAGGCGTTTGGCTTGGTACATTGCCGCGTCGGCGGCGTGGAGCAGGGTGCCCGGTGTGGCACCATGATCCGGGTAGACGGCAATGCCGATACTGAGGGAGGTCAACACGGAGGCGTTGCCGGGCAATTGAATCGGCACCTCCATACTGGCGATGATTTTTTCAGCGATCCGCTCGGCATCCTCGGCCTTGTGCAGGGGGGCCAGCAGCACGGCGAATTCATCGCCCCCCAGGCGCGCGACCAGGTCATCCTCGCGCAACTGGGCCCGGACCCGGGTCGCCACGGCCGTCAGCACCGCGTCACCGGCGGCATGGCCGAAGTTGTCATTGATGCCCTTGAACCGGTCGCTGTCCAGGTACAGTACAGCCACTTGCTCGTTGAGCTTGCTGGCATTGCGCAAGGCGCGAATCAGTCGGCCTTCGAAAAACGCCCGGTTCGGCAAGCCGGTCAAACTGTCGTGGCTGGCCTGGTGCGCCAGGGTTTCGTTTTCGCTTTGCAGATGGGTCTGCCAGGACTCCAGTTCATCGAGCAATGCGTTGAAGTCATTGGCCAGGTTATCCAGTTCAGCAATGGCCGCCGGTGGCACGCGTCGGTCCAGGGCTCGTTCGCTGCGTGCCGCGTGGGCCACCTCGGCCAGGCTGCGCAGCGGCCCGGTGATCGCACGCAACTGGCGCCGCGCCAGATAAAGCGCCACCCAGGCACTGACCGCCGTGCACAGGATGATCCCCGTCAGGCCGCTGAGCAAAAAGCGCAACAGGCTGCCGCCATGCCCCGCCAACACGATACGGCCGACGTTCTGCCCTTGATGAACGATCGGCAGGCTGATGGGCTTTTCCAGGAACGCCTTGGCAATGTGTACTTCCAGTTCCGACAACAGGCCGGTTTGCGGTCGCTGCCAGCGTGCCAACAGACGGCCATGTTCATTCAACACCTGGGCATCGGCGACTTCCTCGGTGGAGGCGATCAAGGCCAGTGCTTCGGTGGCCGCGGCCGAATCATCGAAGACCACGGCGGCTTCCACGGTGTAGTTGATCGAACGGGCGATCAGGTGCAGGTTGTGATCGGCGTAGACCCGCAACGCCAGCAGGCCGAGCAAGGTCAGGGAAACACTGGCCATGGTGATAGCCACCAACGCGACGATCAGATGGCCACGACCGATGACCGAGCCCAGGGTGGGACGGACCCTTGGTTTGCGCTGTTTCATGGCGTCGCCGGCCTGCGGCGGGAAAGCTGCAGCACACTTGGATGGATGCGCACACCACTGCGCGCCACAGAGTCAAGGTTGACCTCGA
Organism: Pseudomonas sp. NFACC13-1; assembly: GCF_900104425.1. NCBI lineage: Bacteria > Pseudomonadati > Pseudomonadota > Gammaproteobacteria > Pseudomonadales > Pseudomonadaceae > Pseudomonas > Pseudomonas sp. NFACC13-1. Next base: position 137,333 of record NZ_FMXV01000016.1, read on the forward strand.
AAGACACTTGTTCATCGCCGACCCGCAGGCAGAACAGGCTCCCCACGGTGCACTGATCGCCGCCTTCGCTGATGCTCAGCACCGGCTTGCCGATCAAGGACGCAAACAAACGGGTGTGCTCATCGCTGGTCAGCCTGCCGACATAGACCGCGTTGCAGTCAGTGGCGATATCAGGATGATCGGCCAGCAGCCGCTGCACCGTCACCGGCCGCCCCGTGGCCTGGGTGGTGCCCTTGACCAGATCGTCGGTGTATTGGGTTGGCCCGACGATACACAGCTTCAGTTGGGTGGGCTCCACGGGCCAGCGTGCGTAACTGAGAATGCCCAACACCACCTGGGTCACCGCTTCGGCCCGCTGCTCGGCCTGGGTCGTGTTGACCTGCTCCTGGGCCATCGCGACAGGCAGCAGCAGACATAAAAGGCCGGCCAGCAGAAAATGCCCCCACCCCTTGCTGCGCACTGCCTCCCGTACAGGCACTTTCATGGAAAGTCTCTTGATCCAGATGATAAGTGCCGGAACGATAGCACAGTGCCAAAAAGCCAGCGAGACCACGTGTTACGCAGACTTCGGAGCGAAACAGGCAAAATTGCCGAGGGGCATGAACCATTAAAAGCTGATGATTCAGTCAGCCTGCTCCAACTCCAGCATCAACCCGCTCAAGCGCTTGACCTTGCGCCGGACTGCTTCCTCGAAGATGCCCACTCGCGGCTCGATCAGGCTGAACCATTGCTTGCCCCGGGTAATGGCGGTGTACACCAGTTCCTTGGTCAAGACCGGGTTCAACGCATCCGGAAGGATCAACGCGGTATGGGTGAATTCCGAACCCTGGGATTTGTGCACCGTCATGGCATACACGGTTTCCACGTCATTGAGTCGGCTGGGCAGGACGAAACGCACACCGCCCTGGCCGTCATTGCGCGGGAAAGCGACCCGCAGGACCTGCTTGCCGGCATCGGGCCCGTCACGTTCGGGCAGCTTGAGGGCGATGCCGATATCGCCATTCATCAACCCCAGCCCATAGTCGTTACGGGTCATCAGCACCGGGCGTCCTTCGTACCACTGGTGATCGCTATCGATAAGGCGGGCCTTGAGCAATGCGGCGGTGATCCGTTGGTTCAACCCTTCAACGCCCCACGGGCCTTTCCGCACCGCGCAAAGCAATTGGAACTCGTCGAAGGCCGCCAGTACCTCTCGAGCCCAATCGGCCCAACAGCCGTCTTCCAAGGGGCGGGAAATGGCCGGGCGACGCTGCCGCAGCAGGCTCAGGTAATGCCGATACCCCTGGGGCCCTTCTGGCTTGCCGTCGAGCAACAGCTTTTCCAGCTTGGTGTCGTGCTCACTCGTCAATTTCAGGAAGGACAGATCGGCATATTGCCCTTGCTCCAGCAACTGACGGGCTTTTTCCGGCTGTTGCTGGTTGACCCAGCGAGCCAGTTGACCGATCCCACTGCCTTCGCCGAAGCGTCGGGAATGCCTGAGCATGACCACTTGCTGCGCCAGGGGATGAGTGCCGTCGAGGTCTTGCCGCAGGTCACTGGCCGCCAGGTTTTCACCACTGACCGACTCAAGCCAGGCTCGGGTCCGGGGACTGTACCAACCGTCCTCGGCGTCTCGACACAAATCCCCCAGCACCGCACCGGCCTCTACAGAAGCCAACTGGTCCTTGTCCCCCAGCAACACCAACCGTGCATGGGTCGGCAGTGCATCCAGCAGATTGGCCATCATCTCCAGGTCGATCATCGACGCCTCATCGACCACCAACACATCCAGCGGCAAGCGATTGCCTGCATGGTGACGAAAATGCCGGGTGCCGGGGCGGCTGCCCAGCAAACGATGGACTGTCGTGACGTCGCACGGAATGCGTTCGCGCACAGCCTCATCCACGTCCAGGGTCCGGACCTGCTGGCTGATGGACTCGGTCAGGCGTGCCGCCGCCTTGCCCGTGGGCGCAGCCAGGCGAATTCGCAGCGGCCTCCCAGCCTCGACAGCCGGAGCCTGCAACAACGCCAGCAGGCGCACAACGGTGGTGGTCTTGCCGGTACCCGGACCACCGGTCACGATACTGAAGGCCCCGCGAGTCGCCAGCGCGCAAGCCAGCTTCTGCCAATCGATCGGGCCGTTGGCATTGGCCGGCCCGAACAACCCGTCCAAACGCTCGCGCAGATCCCCGGGCGCCGCTTCATGGTCAATCAGCCGTTGGCGCAACGCCTCGTCGATCCGTCGTTCATAATCCCAGTAGCGGCGCAGATAAAGACGCTTGCCAGACAGCACCAACGGACGTTGCTGCGCCTCCTCGCTCCCATCCGCAGCCAAGGCCACCAGCCGGCTGGACGCCAGGGCCTTGCACCAATGGGCGCCGTCCAGTGTCTGCAATATTTGCGAGGGCAACAGCATCACGCCTGGCTGCAGGTCGCCCTCGGGGGGCAGCGACAGGGCGAAGTCCGGCTCCTTGAGGGTCTCGAATACATCCAGGCAAACATGCCCGTGGCCCAGTTGATGACTGGTCAGCGCAGCGGCGAGCAGGACCAAGGGATCATCGTTCGGCGCCAGTTCATGGAGGAACGCCACGAATGCCTTGTCCAGGGCCCGCAACCAGCCGCGCTCGACCCAGCGCGTCAGTAACGACAGCAGGTCCTGGGCACGGCTCAAGGGGGCCAGGTCAACCGGGCTCTCGTCGTCGGCGGCCTTGGGCAGCAGGTCGGCAAAGGAACGACTCATAGCAGTTCTCCCTGTACCCACGCCGGCTCGGCCTTGGGTTCGGGCGCGCCTTGGAACAGCCGATCCAGTTGTTCGATCAAGGCCCGTGGCGGCTTGGTGAAGTACACGCCCTGGCTGGTCGAGCGGGTGCCGCGAAGGAACAGGTAGAGCGCGCCGCCGACATGCCGGTCGTAGTCGTAATCGGGAAGCCGCGCCTTGAGCTGGCGATGCAGGGCCAACAGGTACAGCACGTATTGCAGGTCGTAGCGATGGTCCAGGATCGACTGTTCCATGGCCTGTACGGTGTAGGCCATGTCATCGACACCCAGCCAGTTGGATTTGTAATCGGCCACGTAATACCGACCGTCGTGTTCGAACGTCAAATCGATGAAGCCCTTGAACATGCCGTTGAGCAGCACCGGTTCCGCCGCGACACGGGCCACACCGCCATGGGTGAACCGGCAAACCAGTTGATCGAGCTTTTGCACATCGACCTTGTGGCTGGCGAACCAGAACTCCATCTCGACCTGGAAACGGGTCAGTTGTTCGAGCACCACCGGCGCCTGGTCGTCGCCGACGGGCATGGGCATTCTGATCAGGTGCTGCAGCCAGTCGCTCAATGTGGCGATCCAACCTTTCCAGCCTCGGCGATTGCAGCGTCGGGCAATGGCATCCTCGATATCCGCCGGCGCAGATGAAAAGCCTTCCCCCGCGGCCCACTCCAAGAGGCCATGGAGGAAAGTGCCGGGGCCGGGACCACGGGGAAAACGGTGGATATCGCCACCGATGGCGTTGGTCTCCCTGGGAGCGTCCGGGTCCAGTCGCTCATCGTCGAACAGCTTCTGGGCCTGCGGATTCTCTGGCGCGGTATCGCTGCCTTCGCTCAGGCTTTCGCCGATGCGCAGGGCGCTGTAAGACGCGATCCACCAATTTTCGCTGGCTTTTCGCAAGGGCACCAAGGGTTCTAGCAACACAGCGTCGTTGCGCGACGGCCGGTAGCGTTCGTCGGTCGCTTCGGGCACTGGCTGGCAACTCACCGCGACACTGCCTTGTTGCAGGTCTTCCAGCCAACGCCTCAGCTCCATCGACTCGGCCAACGGCACACCGCCGCCCAACAGATAACCCAGCGCGGACACATGCAGGATCGAGCTGTTGTTGTTGCCCCGCTTGAGATCCGCCACACCCAGCCAGCAGGCATGTTGCGCACGGGTCAGTGCCACGTAGAGCAGCCGCAGATCCTCGGCCAGACGCTCGTCATCGGCCTTGGCGATCAATTCGGCGGTGGGGGTGAGGCTGATCTGCGCCTTGTTGGCCTCATCGTGGTAATGCAACGGCAATCGACTGCCATCCACCGGTTTCGTCGAACAGATGAAGGGCAAGAAAACCAACGGATATTCAAGGCCCTTGGACTTGTGGATCGTGACCACCTTGACCAACTGCTCATCGCTTTCCAGGCGCAGGATCTGCTCTTCCCCCGCCTGCCCGGACAAGGCCAGGTGTTCGGACAAATGCCGGATCAAGGCTTGTTCGCCATCCAGTTCACCGGCGGCCTGCTGCAACAGCTCGCAAAGGTGCAGCAAGTTGGTCAGCACCCGCTCGCCATCGCTGCGCGCCATCAAGGCCTGGGGCAGTTCGAAATCATGCAGCAGGCGGCGCAACATCGGCAGCACACCCTGGCTACGCCAGACCGAGCGATAACCACGAAACTGCATGACCCGGGCTTCCCAGGCCAGCTCATCCTGATTGAGGCGCTCCAGCTCCGTCAGCGGCAGGTTCAACGTGATGCTGGCCAGCGCTGCCCGTAGCGGTCGCTCCACATCCGGCTCGGCGCAGGCCTTGAGCCAGGTCAGCAAATCCCGCGCCTCTTGCGATGCGAAGACCGAATCCTTGTCGGACAGATAGACACTGCGCACGCCCCGCGCGGACAACTCGTCTCGCACGGCCTGCGCTTCTTTACCGTCGCGCACCAGGATGGCGATATCCGCCGGGCGCAACCCGCGCAACGTTTCGCCATCGACCATGAAACCGTCGCGTCCCGACTGGCCACCGTTGAGCAATGCCGTGATCTCACTGGCGCAGGCGGCCGCCATGGATTGCCGGTACACCGCACCGGAAAGCGGCTGCTCCGACGGCAGGTGCCAGATATTCAGCGCTGCAACGGCCTGTCCTGCCACCTGCAAGGACTCCTTGCGCCCCTGGGACTCAACGGACAGGAACGGCACCGGGTTCTCACCCGAAGGTTCACGGAACAGAAAGGCGCCGCGCCCCTTTGGACGGGACTCGGCCTTCTGGAAAATATGGTTTACCGCACCCACCATGGCATGGCTGGAACGGAAGTTCGTGCCCAGCGTATGCAACCGGCCGGCGGTGGCCTGGCGAGCACGCAGGTAGGTGTAGATGTCGGCACCGCGAAAAGCGTAGATCGCTTGCTTCGGATCGCCGATCAGGAAAAGCCCGGTCTCAGGATCGTTGTCTTCGATGCGGTAGATGCTTTCGAAGATCCGGTATTGAACCGGGTCGGTGTCCTGGAACTCATCGATCAGCGCCACCGGGAACTGCTCGCGGATCAGGCTCGCCAGACGCTCGCCCCCGTCGGCCTGCAACGCCGCGTCGAGACGCAACAACATGTCGTCGAAGCCCATTTCGGCGCGGCGACGCTTCTCGGCTTCGAAACGCGCCCCGACCCATCGCGCGGCATGCTGCAACACGGCGGCATCTGGCGTGGGCAACGCATCCAGGCTGGCCTTGAGACCGGCCATGGCGTCCAGCCCGGGATGGCTGGGCACTTCACCTTTCCAGGCTTCGGCCATACCTTCGGGGGTCAGGCGCGTGAACCCGGTGCCGATGTCCAACAGCTCAAGGCTTTCGTCATCGACCCAGGCGGTGATTTTCTGAAACCACGGTTCGAAGTAACGCGCCTGCATCTTGCGCCCATCGACAGACTTGCTGGCGACACCTTGCTGGCAGATCTCCAGCAGTTCCACGGCCCACTGTCGCCATGGCGCCTTGAGATCGAGCAAGGCAGCACTGCGCTCCTGCAGGGAGGCGGCGATGAGTTCGGCAGGCTCAAGCCCGTCAGCGTCGCCACGCTCGCTGGAAAACAGCCCCCTCACCCGTGGCAACAGCGCAGCCGGCCCTCCCCAATGGGTACGCACCCAATTCAGCGCCTCGCCTTGCATCGAATAGCAGAACAGGCGCCAGTAATCGCGCAATACCTCGCCCAGCAATTCACTGTGGTCGGTTTCCAGGGTCTGGGTAAACAGGCTGCCGCTGTCGAAGGCATGCTCACGCAACATCCGCTGGCACCAGCTATGGATGGTCGAAACGGCCGCTTCGTCCATCCACTGCGCGGCGATGTCCAGCCGGTTCGCGCAGCCGGGCCATTGCTCGGCACTGAATTCATCGCGCAATGCAGCGATCAGTGAATCCGGGGCTGGAATCTCGTCGCGAAAGAAGCGTGCGGCTTCGGCCAGACGGGTGCGAATTCGTTCACGCAATTCCTTGGTGGCAGCGTCCGTAAAGGTCACCACCAGGATTTGCGGCGGAAGCAGTTCGCGACCAAAACCGGACGCCGAACCGCCGTGCCCCAGCACCAGACGCAGGTACAGCGCCGAAATGGTGAAGGTCTTGCCGGTACCGGCGCTGGCCTCGATCAGTTGGCTGCCTCGTAGCGGAAAAGCCAGGGCCAATGGTGTCTGCCGACTCATGAACGGGCCTCCTCGCCGGCCGATGAACGCCATGGGGCTTCGAGCAAGGGCCGATAAAGCGCATCGCACCAGTCGGGGAATGTTTCGTCAGCCATCAAGGCCGCGAAATCCGGAAACTGTCGAGCCAAGGCCGGGTTTTCCCGCCGTTCGCCTTCAAACGTCTGTCCATCGCCCTCATAGGCTTTGCGCGCCGCGGCTTCGGCCTTGAGCGGATCACTCTGGCCCAGCCAGGCGAAAGCCGTCTTCACCGCGATCGGCAGCGGCTGGCGCATACCGGTCTGCCAAGCCTGCAGCATATCGCCCAGCAGCTTTCGTGCGGCAGGCTCTTCGAAAGGTGCCAACAGCAAGCTGTCATCACTGGCCACCAGCGCCGTCGTCAACGACAAGCCGTGAGCACAGGCCACGAGATGGTTGACCCAGGGCCGTATCAGGCGATGCCACTTGCGGCTCTTGGTGGAACCGATGCTATTGGGTATAGCCGTGATGGCAAGGACCGCACCGTCGGCGCGTTGGTGCAGGCCACTGAGCCACCCTTCGACACTCACGCCCTGCAAGTGCAGGCTGACGGGCACGGCACTGGTCAGCGGTGTGGGCCATAACGCCAGAAGCTGTTGGTAACGCTGGAGCAGATCCGGCAAGGGTTCGATCAATTCGCGCTGCATACACTCTCCGAACCCGGCCATCGGTAACAGGCCGCTGTTCTGGAGTCTCTGGGTGTGGGCGGCCAGGGCCAGATCCGGCTGGTCCAGGCGTACCAGCGCAGCCTCGAGCAGGCTGTCACTCAGGGTGTAGCGTTGCAGCGCATCGAGCACGAAAGGCTCGTCATCGGCCAGAGGCGCCTCGATGGCTTCGAAGAATACTTTCAGCCGCTGGCTGAAAAAATGGCGGACGGGATTGCGCAGGAAGTCCTGTAACTGACCGAGGCCCAAAGGTTCTTCCTGGACGTAAGGTGCCAGCACCTGGGTTTTATCGGTGTGATCGGAGGTGTCGTGGAGCATTCGCCATTCGCTGGCGTAACTGAACAGCTCGTCACCTTGATGGAAATAACGCGCACTGAACGGTTGCAGCGGATGTTCCCGGGTCAGGGCATCGAGAAGACTCTTGCTGTCATCGGCCAACCGCCAGCCACTGGCGAGATGATCGCGCAGTTGGCCGATCAACACCGATGCCGGTCGTTCACTGTTGTCGCGAATGCTGCGCCCCACCCAACTGATGTACAGCTTTTCCCGGGCCGAAAGCAGCGCCTCCAACAACAGGTAGCGGTCATCCTCACGGCGGGAACGATCGCCCGGGCGATAATCGCCGCCCATCAGATCGAAGTCCAAGGGTGGCTGGGCTCGCGGGTAATCACCGTCATTCATCCCCAGCAGGCACACAAGCCTGAAGGGGATCGCGCGCATCGGCATCAAGGTACAGAAGTTGACGGCTCCGGCCAGGAAGCGTTGGGACAGTCGCCCCTGATCCAGCCCGGCCAACCACGCTTCACGTACCACCGTCAGCGGCAATTCATCTTGCAGCCCCACCGACTCACAGGTTTCCAGCCAGGTTTCACGCAAGTCTTCGAGTTGGGCCAGCAAATAGTCGTCATGCTCGCTGCTCGCCTGGAAAAACAGCTGCATCAAGTCGTGCAGGCGCGAACCCCATTGCTGCGGCGATGCCGGCTGGGTGAGTTCCTGATGAGCGACTTCCAGGGCATCCAGCAACGCAACCAGTGGACCGATCAATGCCGCATCCAGACCGCCGATCTCGTCATAGGGCTCGATGCAGTCATAGGCCTGCGAACTGCCGACAGCATACCCCAGCAACATGCGACGCAAGCCGAAACGCCAGCTGTTCTGCTCAAGCTCCGCAGGCAGGCCCAGCCCGGCACGGTGTTCGGCGCTCATCCCCCAGCGGATCCCCGCACCTTCGATCCAGCGGTGCAATGTCGGCAGGTCGGCCTCATCGATGCCAAACCGTTCGCGCAACGCCGGGACATCCAGCAGATCGAGGATTTCGCTGACCGGGAAACGACTGTCCGGCAACTTGAGCAAATGCTCGACGGCGATCAGCAGTGGATCACGTCCACGCTGGCCCTGGTCCGTCAGCGTGAATGGAATGAAACGAGGGTCGCTCCGGTCGAGCTGGCCGAACACCGCGCGAATGTGCGGCGCATAACTGTCGATGTCCGGGACCATAACGATGATATCCCGTGGGCGCAGGGTCGGATCCGCACTGAAGTGGGCCAGCAACTGGTCATGGAGAATCTCGACTTCACGCTGGGCACCGTGGGCCACATGAAAGCGGATCGAGCCGTCTCGCTGCGTATCGACGACAGGCCAGTGTTCCCGGGTTTCGTTCAGGGGACGCAGCTCCAGGATGTCATCCTGCAACTGACTGAGCAGGGTCGTGGGGGTCCCATCCGTAAACAGGTCGATTCGCCCATCGCGAAATACCGCACGGTAGCTGTTGGGGTCGTCGTAGCTGTCGAGCAGGTTGATATAGTCGCGCCCCTGCTTGCCCCAGGCAGCCAATAACGGATGGGCATGTTGATGCAGGGTTTGCGGATCGAGGACGGCGGGCATGCCGGTCTTGCGGGCCTGACGCTTGTATTGGTGGCGCAGCAGATCCTTGTCGGCGACGATATCCGCCCAATGATGACGACACGGGTTATGCACGCAGAGCAGAACCTGGCTGAACCGGGAAAGACCGGCAAGCGCCTCGAGGACCTGGGCAGGCAACGAAGAAATACCGAATACGATGACCCGCGCGGGCAAGCCTTTCGGAGCGACTTCCAAGTTGTTGATACGCTCGATGTAGCGCTGGTGGACGCCGGCACGGCTTTGCGCCATGCCTTGTTCACCCACATCCAGCAACAAGGCTCGCCACAGTTCCGCTTGCCAGCAATTCGCCGGCGAGAGCGGCTTGATTTCGCCTCGGACATTTCGTGTCTGGTGTCGACCTTCAGCCCAATCCTCGAGCCAGTCGGCCCGGTACACCTGGTACTGGTCGAACAGATCGGCAAGGCGCTCGGACAGTTGATAGCGCTTGCGCAGGTCGGTGTCGTGGGTGAGGAATCGTCGCAAAGGTTCGAAATGAGGCTGCTCGATCAACTGCGGCAGCAGGCGCATCAGGCGCCAGATCAGCGGAGCCTTGTCCAATAGGGACTTGGCTGGAATCTCGTCACGCCCCAGGACTGTTCGATACAGCTGCCACATGAAACTGCCCGGCAGTTGCACATCAATGGCCGCCGCAATACCGCAGCCGCCGGAGTCATCATCTTCCGGGTCTTCAGCCAGTGCGAGCTTGAGCCATTGGGCAATACCGTTGCTTTGCACCAAGGCGATTTCATTTTCAAGGGGAGCCAGCGGGTAGCGCCGCATCAAGCTGATCACCAGGCTGCGCAACTCATCGAGGCGATTCCCGTGAACCACCATGAAAGCTGGGCTGAGGGACGTAGCGTCCGGCATGAAAGGCATCCTTGAAAATGCAAAAGCTAGGGCAGAACCTTAGCACTGTCGGGGGACTGTGACAGCCGGGAGCTGTCCGCGCTTGTCGTAAGAACTTTCCTGCGGGCAAAACAAAACCCCTACCTGCGTCAGCAGATAGGGGTTTCGGAATTTAATCTTGACGATGACCTACTCTCACATGGGGAAACCCCACACTACCATCGGCGATGCATCGTTTCACTTCTGAGTTCGGGATGGGATCAGGTGGTTCCAATGCTCTATGGTCGTCAAGAAATTCGGTAGCCAGCGCGTGCCTTGCGGTCACGTTCCAGCGAATGGGTATGCGATAGTTTGTGTGTCGCGGTCGAGCGTCTCGAACTTTCGGTTCGTTTCGTCTTCACACACCGCAATCTGGTTCTCCTTCGCCCTGGGGCTTGGAGCTTACAAATTGCTTGGGTGTTATA